>JANMMQ010000523.1:0-3166 GCA_031373465.1 Ilumatobacteraceae bacterium
ATGGCCAGCTCGACCTCGCCGGCGCCGGAGCCTGCCATGCCTGCGAACGATACCCGGTACATCTGTATCTGAATCCTCGATGCGGCACGATTTGACACCGGGGGGTGTGAGGTGCTTGACCTCGTAGGTATCGTGAGGCAACTGCCGCTCGGGTTACCGGGAGGTGAACAAACTCACCGTTCGAGGAGCATTCGTGGCGAAAGATCGAGTAGAGCGCGACGAAGAAGACCTGGTCCGCCTGTACCTGACCGATATCGGCCAGTACACGTTGCTTACCAAGGATGATGAAGTTCGGCTCGCGAAGCAGATCGAGGCTGGTAAGGCCGCGATCGAAGAGCTCGACCAGATCGGCAAGGACCTGACGGCCGCCAAAAAGCGCGAGCTCCGTCGTTCCTCCCGCGAGGGAGAAGATGCCGAACGAGCGTTCGTGCAGTCGAACCTGCGTCTGGTGGTGTCGATCGCCAAGAAGTACCAGGCATCGGGGCTGCCGCTGCTCGACCTCATCCAGGAGGGCAACCTGGGCCTGATGCATGCCGTCGAGAAGTTCGACTGGCGCAAGGGTTTCAAGTTCTCCACGTACGCGACATGGTGGATCCGCCAGGCCATCACCCGAGGCATCGCCAACACCGGCCGCACCATCCGCCTGCCAGTGCACGCCGGCGACACGCTGGCCCGCCTGCAGAAAGCGCGCAGCCGGCTCGAGCTCAAACTCGGGCGTCCGGCCACCCTGTCGGAGCTCGCCAAAGAAGTGGAGATGCCCGAAGACAAGGTCACCGAGGCGTTGCGCTTCGCCGCAGAGCCGTTGTCACTCAGCGAACCGCTGCGCGAAGACGGAGACGCAGAGCTGGGCGATGTCGTCGAGGATCGTTCGGCCGAGTCCCCGTTCGAAGTAGCCGCGACGGCACTTCTGCCCGAAGAGATCGCTCGCCTGCTGGCACCTCTCGATGAGCGGGAGCGCGAGATCCTCAAGCTGCGCTTCGGTCTCGATCGAGGCGAGCCGCGCACATTGGAAGAGGTCGGCGAGCACTTCAACCTCACCCGTGAGCGCATCCGCCAGATCGAGGCCAGGGCGATGAGCAAGCTGCGCCATCCTTCCAGCGACACCGGCGCCCGCGACCTGCTCGCGGTATAGCCCGCCGGGCATGCCAGCGACGTGATCGAAGTACGCGACGCCGGCATCGACGACGCTGACGCGATCGCCACAGCCCACATCGACGGTTGGCGTGCGGGGTTCCGCGGCGTCGTGCCCGACGAGTACCTCGATGCCGAAGAGTTCGCCACGTCGCGACGCGATAGGTGGCGGGCGTGGACCTGGCAGTCCATTCCGGACTCCCATCTGTTCGTCGTCGCCCAGCACGAACGGGTCGTCGGGTTCGGACACGCTGGGCCGGAGGGTGCAGAGCCACACGCGTTTGGCACCGCGCCAGACACCAGCGCGGCGACTGGGCGAGGCGAGATCTACGGCTTCTACCTCCATCCCATCGCGTGGGGCAGTGGTAGCGCCGGGGCGTTGATGAGCCGCTGCGAGGAGTTTCTCCGCGATGAGGGCTACACGTCGGCAGTTCTGTGGGTGCTGCGCGACAACCCGCGGGCGCGGGCCTTCTACGAGAAGGTCGGGTGGCACGACACCGGCGCAGAGTCAACGTTTTCGCCGTCCGACCCTCCCAACCCGGCATTCCCACCCGTTCAATACGTGGTCAGCCAATATGCAGTAACGCTGTAATTCAAGTTCTCACGTGATTCGTTCGATATGACTATGTGGAATTGCTGCCCAATTCGATGTCGTTTCGCGTCATCTCGACGCTCGACGTCAACGACGAGAGCGAGATACCGGCCGACTTCACCGGCCGCGTGCGCAGGTCGTTCCATGGCGCAGAGTCATACGTGGCCTGGTTCACAGACGGCCGGCTCGACAACCCGGGCCGCAACCATCCGGCCTACCGCAGGTACCGCGCCGACGGTCAGGTCAAGTACGAGATGTTCTACGAGAACGGCGAGCTTCAGGATCCGACGGATCGCGATGCGGCCGTTCGCGGCTACTTCGCCAACGGCCAGCTGCACTACGAAGAGCATTACCGGGACGGGAAGCGCAGCGACGCTGCCAACGGAAGCCCGGCCGTGTCGAAATGGCGGGCCGATGGAACGTTGCGCCACCAGCTCCGATATCGAAACGGCAAGCGGGTCAACGGCCGCCACGCGGCAAGCTGAGACCCGAGAAGATTCACCAGAAGATTCAAGGAATTTGGGTGGAGTGCTGCAAGCCCGCCCTCACTTTGAAACACTCCACCCAAAATCTTGATGCTAGGCGGGGCGACGCCGGCGAACGATCTGGACCAGTAGTACACCGGCGGTCAGCAGGAGCGCTGCAAGGTTGAGGACCCTTGTCGAGTCCGACCCGGTTGCGGGAAGCTTTGCCACCAGGTCGGGCGGGGCGAAGGGCATGGTCGGAGGCTCCGAAGCCACGATCGGGGCGACCGGGGTCTCCTCGGAATCGTTGGCTGTCGTAGTCACATCATCGTCGACAGCGGTGGTGCCCTTGTCGTCGACGAGGGCCTCGGCGATTGCAGTGTTGACGACCCGCGACCCGATGAAGGTCGTGCTCAGCCTGACACCGACCGTGAGGATCGATGTCGACGCACCGGGGGCCAGTGTCCCCGACCATGTGCACCTCAGGACAGCCAGGTTGTTGCAGGTCCAATCGGTCCCGCTGACGCTGACCAGTGAGAGACCGCCGGGCAGGTCATCGGACAGGACCACCCGTGTGACAGTCGAGGGTCCGTTGTTGGTGACGACAATCTGGTAGCTGTACGAATCGCCGAGTTGGATCGGCGCACTGACCGAGTCGGTCTTGCTCACCGAGATGGTGGCTTCACGAGTCGCCGGCGTGTCTTCGCAATCGGTGTTGTTGGCGGCAGAGCCACCCTGCTCGGTGGTGCAGGGCGGGACGCAGCCGTCGCCGAAGCACGCAGCGTCGTCGATGGTCGTGACGAACGCCTTGTTGGTGTAGATGCCCGATGGCGCGTCTGCCGCCAGCCTCACGCTGATGGTGATGACGATGGCCGGATCGGCAACCTGGAGGTCGGCCGGATCGAGGGTGCAGGTCAGCGTCTGTCCGGCAACCGAACAGTTGGTGGGGAAGGCGACGAAGGTCATGCCCGCCGGGAGT
>JANMMQ010000561.1:0-10357 GCA_031373465.1 Ilumatobacteraceae bacterium
GCGAACGCCTGGGTGGTGTCGAAGAGCTCCTCCAGCGTGTCGACGCGTGTGACCCCGGCGCGCGACAGGACGAGTTCGGCGACGTCGTCCGCGGTTGCGAGAGCGGCCGAGTGCGACATGGCTCCACGCGCTCCGGCCGGAGTTCGTCCTGACTTCACCGCCACGATCGGCTTGGTCCGGGCGACCCGCGACGCGATCCGCACAAACTTCCGGGGATTTCCGAAGGACTCGAGATAGAGCGCGATCACATCGGTGGAGTCGTCGCTCTCCCAGTAGCGCAGCAGGTCGTTGCCGGAGATGTCGGCCTTGTTGCCGACCGATACGAAGCTCGAGATGCCGATGCCGCGGCGGGCGCTTTCGTCGATCAACGAGATTCCGAGCGCCCCGGATTGGGTCATGAAGGCGACGTTGCCGGGGATCGGGTCGACCGGCGCGAACGTGGCGTTCATCTTGATCAACGGATTGGTGTTGGCAAGGCCCATGCAGTTGGGACCGATGATGCGCATGCCGTATCGCCGCGCCGTCTTCACGATCTCCTGCTCGACGGCTCGACCGTCGGTGCCCAGCTCGGCGAACCCGGAGCTGATGATGACGATCCCGCCCACTTGTGCCGCGCCGCACTCTGCAACGACACCGGCGACGGCTTCGGCGGGAACGGCGATGATGGCGAGGTCAGGTGGTGACGGTGTGTCGCCGACGCTGGAGTAGGCCTCGACACCTGCGATCGCTCCGGCTCGCGGATTGACCGGCATGATGGGGCCGGTGAATCCGCCTCGCACGAGGTTGTGCACGAGTTCGTACCCAATGGTGCCCGGCGTTCGGCTGGCGCCGATGATGGCGATCGACAAGGGGCAGAGGATGCGGCGGACCGAGGCGATGACCGCACCGCGCTCACGATCGTCGATGTGCTCGTCGAGGTCGTCAGACGGTGCCAGCGGGAAGCTGATCTCGATCACTCCGTCGTCGAACCGGCTCGTGATGTCGAACCCCGCATGGCGGAACACATCGAGCATCCTGCGGTTGTCGGGCAGGGTCTCCGCGTCGAATCGATCGATGCCATTGCTTCTGGCCACTGCGGCGAGATGCTCCAACATCACCGTCGCCAGGCCGCGCCTCTGCTGGTCGTCTTCGACAACGAGCGCGACCTCCGCGCCGGTGTCGTTCTTGCGGTCGTACCTGACGACAGCGACCACTTGCGCGTCTAGCTCGGCCACGAGCGCGAAACGGTCGCGGTAGTCGACCTCGACGAGCCGGCGGAGCTGTGGTTCTGGCACTTTTGGGATCGGCGAGAAGAACCGGTAGTAGATCGACTCGGGCGAGAGTCGGCCGTGCAGGGCTCGGAGCTGTTCGATGTCGTCCGCGCGAATCGGACGGATGTGCGCGGTTCCTCCGTCGGTCAGGACGACGTCGCTCTCCCACTGGCTCGGGTACGGCGACGGCAGGGCGGTTGCTTCCACCAAGGCGCTCACCCGCCGTCCCTCACCGGCGTCCGCTTGGTCGTTGTGCTTTGGATGGCCATGCGGGCCACCGCCTCACCCCATTGCTCAGCTCGTTCGATCTCTCCCGGTGCGAGAGGTCCGGCAATTCCCATCACCCTGAAGCTATGCGGTTCGGCGAGCGTCGAGAACCTCTTGTGGCGCAGGCCACGCTGAATTGCCCGACTCGCTGATCCGGTCAGCAGCTTTGGCTTCTCCAGCCTGGTATCGAAGGCGACTCCGAAGCAGGAGACGGGCGGTTGCAGCTCGTGCAGCCATTCCCGTACGCCGTCGTTCAGCGGGTCTGCGTCGAGCAGGTGATCGGGATGCTTGATGCCGTCGAGCGCAGCCGCATCGCGTGTTCGTGGCCGGCTGAGCCCAAACGCATGCGTCGGCGCGCCGACCACGACCAAATCTACGTCGTCGAGATCGACGGACGTCGCGTGGCGGGCCAACACGGTCTCGGTCGGTATCGACCACCGCAGACCTTCGGCGATCGCCTCTGCGACGTGGCGGGTGTTGCCGTACATCGATTCGTACACGATCAGCGCCCTCATTACCTGCTCCTTCGGTCCCGGTTCGTTCTTGACGGTACGGCCGCGGTGGCATGGTTGACCAGGGACTTCGGACCCTTTCATCACAGGAAGGAAACCCCTCCTAGCATCGGCATGCATGCGCGTCGTTTCCCTCCTGCCGTCCGCGACCGAGATCCTCTTCCAACTCGGGCTTGGTGATCAGGTGGTCGGCGTCACGTTCGAATGCGACTTCCCGCCCGAGGCGCGTACAAAGCGGATCGTTTCCACGTCGGCGCTCCCTGAGAACCTCGACCCTGGCGAGATCGACACCATTGTGAAGCAGCGTATGGCTGATGGCGAAGATCTCTATCGATTGGATCGCGGCGCTTTCGCGGAGCTCGATCCGACGCTGGTCGTCACCCAGGACCTGTGCGCGGTGTGCGCGGTCGACGTCACCAAGGTCGACGACGCGATCGCCTACCTCGGCTGCACCGCGGAAGTCCTGACGCTGGATCCGATGACGCTCGATGAAGTGATCAGCTCGGTCGGGCTCATCGGGCAGGCGACCGCGACGATGGACAAGGCATGCGACGTGATGGCCGACTGCAGAGATCGGCTCGCCGGCTACGCGGCCAAACTCGCAGGCGTGAGTCGGCGCCCCACGCTTCTGCTCGAGTGGACCGACCCGGCGTTCACGGACGGTCACTGGGTGCCGGACATGATCGCGACGGCGGGCGGTCGATCGGTGATGGGGCGACCCGGTGGGAATTCGCAAGGCGCGGCGTGGCAGGACATCGTCACGTCGGGCGCCGAGGTCGTCATCGTGGCGCCGTGCGGGTTCCGGCTCGGCGGCGCCACCGACTTGGCGGAGCAGCTCGTGGCTCGGGACACTGTTCCCGGCACTGCGGAGGTATGGGCTGTCGATGCTGACGCCTTCGTCGTACGACCCAGCCCGCGCCTGGTCGACGGTGTCGGGATCTTCGCGTCGATCTTGCATCCCGACCGGTTCGGCGCGCCCGATCCCGCCGCAGCGACACGGGTGCGTTGAGCCCAGCCGGGCCGGGCCTCAGCCCTTCAGCCAGGGATAGCGATCGGTGTCTTTACCCGCATAGTCGGGATCCAGGTAGATGAACACTCGCTGGATCTTCCAGTCGCGGATCTCGAAGACGTCGCACCACCGGCCGGCGCCCGACTCGGGTGCACCGGCCCGCCATGGTCCGTCCTGATGTTCCCCGTGACTGGTGCCCTCCGCCACGATCGTGTCGCTGCCCGAGAAGATCCAGTTGAAGTGGGAGAAGTGGTGGGTGATGGCTTTCAGGGTTCCGCCGACATCGCCGAAACACTTGCCGATGTTCTCCTTGCCGTTGGCGAGACCCCACTTCGGGAAGTACACCTGCGCATCGTCGGCGAACAGGTCGAGGATGCTGCCGCCGGTGGATGTGACGCCGCCATTGTCGAACGCCTTGAGATACTCGATTGCCACCGACTTGCGCTGCTCGTCGGTCATCGTCTGAGTTGCCAGTGCCATGCGTGCCTCCGGTCGTACTTCGAGGTGAGAGCCGCAGATTAGGCCGCGAACCGCGGCCCCGGTCTACCCGAAGGGCGAGGCTGTGGGTGTCGGATCGCGCAGGGTCATGATGATCGCACCATCGACGGCTGTCAGGGTCACGTAGCGTTCCTTCAACAGCCTGTCGACCTGGCCTGAGGGGTTGCACAGCAGCGCGGATTGGTACACCGCCACGAACGTCGGCGGGTGGTCACGGGCGAACAGATCGACAAGCATCGTCTGCGCGTTCTTGGCGTGTTGCACGCCGTCGAACCAGAGGTAGGGATACGGCGGGACTGCGTGGGCGGTGGCGTACGCGCCTGCACTGGCACACATGATGTACAGCGTCGAGTCGGGCGTCCGGTGGTCGGCGTACCACCTGCCGATTCGCTCGTCGACCACTAATCGCGGATCGTCGTGCGCCACGATGGCAACCTTCTCTCGGTCGAGCGCGATCACCTTCACGGAACTGATCAGCGAAGGGATGACTGCGAGGCAGGCCAGCGTGATCGCGATGGGCGCTCTGAGCTTGGCGACCGCAACGCCGGCCGCGGCAGCCAACGGGAACGTCAGCGTCACCCAGTAGTGACGATGGAACAGCCCTCCGGTCATGAACGCCAGTCCTGCGAAGCAGATCCACGCCGGGATGAGCACGGTGGATCTGCTGATGCGCCTGCTGCGGACGAGCCAGATCGCAGTGCCGATCAGAGCAGCACCGATCAGCGGCAGCATCGTCGGCGCTGCCAGTCGGGAGGTGATTCGGAAGCGATCCCAATCGGCGTCGGCCCCGTTGAGGCCGTTGATCCGGTAGCCCGCGACTGCGTACCACCACGCCCTGAAGCCCAAGAGCGCGCCGTCCAGCGCCAACAGCCCGAGCACCGAGGCGAGCCCGGCGATGCAGATCGCACACTCGCGAACCACCTGGCGCCACGTGGACTCGCGAGTGAGCCCACCGGCGAGGATGCAGATCATGACCGCCAGGAAGCCATCGAACCCCGATTGTTTCAGCGATACTGCGGCACCGGCAAGCAATCCGCTGACGAACAACCACCGCGACCCGTGACCACCGAACAGGTAGGCGCATGCGGCGGCAACTCCGACAGCGGCGAGAGCGCCCGCCAGCAGTTCGCCGTTCGCGATGAAGCCTTCGATCCGGGCATTGGTCGAAGCGACCGCGACGAACAGAGCCGCTGCCGCAGCGGCTCGTCGTCCGGCGAGGGTGTACACCACATAGGCCACCGCGACGACGGCGAGGCATCCGAAAAGGATCGCCATGGCGCGTATTGCCGCCGGTGAACCCCCGGTCGCGTCGTCCCAGATCCGGAACAGCAAGAGCAGACCCTGCGGCCGGTCGACCCACGCCCGCCCGTACAGCGTCTTGCCCGACGCCCACGCCCGAGCAACCGCGAGATAGCCCCCTTCGTCGGTGCTCAGCGGCGTGCTCAAGAAACGGGCACGAAGCGCGATCGAAATTGCAACGGAAACCAGGACGAGTCCCAGCGGGAAGCGCCCGGGGAGCACTGGGTCGTCGTCGACGACAGGCTCAGCGATGTCTGCTGAGGCGTCGACGAGAGCGGTCATCGGTCTGAGGTTCCCCCGCAGGGACTTTCTTGAACATTGGTCATGAGGAAATCCAGGAGCCGTAGGTCTGTCGTCGCGCTGTTTCACCCTAAGCGGTCGGGCATTGGTTGTTCCCTCGCGGACGGTTCACGTTGCTTGACATGTGCGCGGGTGCGCGGTAACAACGTCCATGCGCAGATGGCTGGCGTTCGCGGCACGGTCGGCGTACTCGTGGCGGTGTCGATGGGTTTCAGCCCCGACGGCTCGAAGTCATCGGCCGGCGTGGACACCACGACCGTCGCATCGGGGACGTTCTTTCCGGTCTCGGCAGCGCAACCGACCCGTCTCGCCCAGGGGCAAGCCGAAGCCATCGTTGCCCTCGGCAGCACTGGCGCCGGCATACCCTCGAATGAAGGCCATGCCCACACCGATGTTGCCCCTGAGCAACCGTTGAACGCAGTCGATGCACCGACCTTCGCTGCCCAGTGGAACGCGGCGCAAGCTGCCATGGCCACGCGAGACACCGAGGACAAGGCGGCGGCGCTGGGCTACATGCGAGCCACGGCGCCTTCGGGTGGGATAGGCACGCATTGGGTGTTGTGGTCGCAGATCGCCAAGCCATTCGATCCCGCTGTGCCGTCGATGCTGTTGTTCGACGAGCGCCGAACGCCGGCGGTGCTGGTCGGGTACTCGTACGCTCTGCAGTCGCCGGGTAGACCGGAGGGTTTCGCCGGTGGCAACGATCATTGGCATCAACACAGAGGACTGTGCGTCGTCGGAGGTTGGGTCGTGCGCGAGCAGGCGAGCGGACCCGATGCCTGCGGAGGCACATATGTCGCCGGCGGCGATTTCTGGATGCTTCATGCCTGGGTCGTTCCCGGCTGGGACAACCGCAAGGGCAACTTCGCGCCGTTCAACCCCAAGCTGTGCCCCTCGAACGTCGGTACACCCGACGTCAACCGCTGCCCGGCCTGACATCCGCTGATACGAAGATCAGTGCGTGCGGCGCAGGCGCAACGACAGCGGACGCCCATCGGGGTCGCTGACAACTCGATAGAACGCCTCGGCGGCCGGCTTCGCCCACCATGCCACCGACGCAGGACGATGTCGTCGCAGTCTCCCGACAGGTCGTTCGCCGACCTGGCCACCGGCGTACCACCGGTCCAACCGGTCCGCCGCCTCACCGAATTTGTTGAACCCCTCGATCAGATCGACCGGCACGTCGTCATCGTCGAGATGTTCCCCCCACAGCTCGAGCCGCGTCGACCGAGGCAGGACGCGCGCCAGATCGCCCAGCCCCGCGGGGTCGGTCGGTGAGCGCTGGTCGACAGTCTCGTCGAGGATCGCCAGCGACAACTCCGAGTCGTGCGTCCAGGAGCGCCGATTGAAGTTGTCCGATCCGCTCATCATCCACACATCGTCGACGACGCAGATCTTGGCGTGCACGTAGATCGGGATCCCGTCGGACCGTTCGATGTTGTATGCAGCGAATCGATTGCCGCCTGCCTCGGCCAGCTTCGACAGCGCACGCAGTTGGCTGACCCTGTTGGCCGGGCCAGAGAGACGGCCGTCTTCATCGGGATAGGCCGGCACCACCACGACGAGATGGAGCCCAGGATTGTCGCGCAAGGCGGCGGCCAGCACGCGAGCGGCTGCGACGCACCACAGGTACTGATCCTCGATGTAAATCAGGGTGCGCGCCCGCTTGAACGCCTTCATGTAGGTGCGAGCGACGCTGCGCTCACCTTGCCGCGCGAACGAGTACCTCGGCCGCTTTGCCGGATAGGTCCTCAAGACCTGTACGGCATGAGGTCCCGCCGGCTTCGGGTCATCCGCCTGCGGGGGCATGGGTTCGGGCTGTTTTCGCTCGTCTGCGGCTCGGGCCAGCATCCGCCCCCATGTCCTCTTCGCGATCGGCTCGGGATCGTTCCACCGCTCGCGGAAGGTGTGCTCCAAATCGCCGATCACAGGACCGTGCACCTCCACCTGGACGTCGTGCCAGGCGGGCCGCGGTCCGTACCGTTTGTCGATCTCGATGACCTGCGGATCACCTTCGTGGTTTCGGTCGTCGTGCCGGCCATGCCCGAGATCGATTCCGCCGACGAACGCAACGTCGCGATCCGTCGTCGACTTGTGGCGGATGATGACGAGCTTCTGATGGTGGCTACCAGCCCGCCGCACGCGCTCGTCGAGGAACGCCTCTCCTCCCGCCTCGTTGATGACGCCGACCAAGTGAAGGTTCTGTTGTTCGCTGAAGCGCATCTGGGCCGGATGGGAGCGCCACAAAAGTGCGTGCACGACAACTCCATCGGACACGGCTCGAGAGAACATCGTCCCGGCCTCGGTGCCGGGCCCGACCAGCCGTTCGTCCGCGTCTCCTCGCCAATCCGTGAAGCACACACTGTCTCCGGGACGAGCCGCCGCGAGCTCGTCGGCCAATCGAGCGAAGTACGTGCTGCCGTGGATCAGCACCCGGCATTCGTTGCCCTCGGTCCAGGCGGTGCCGCGGCGGGTGTCGATGGCAGTGTCAGGGTTGCCTCGCTCGGCCGCCGTCAGGAACCAGTCGGTCATTCGCACTGGAAGGCGACGGTAGCTCACCCGCCAATGTCGTCATTAGCGTAGGAGTGCGGTTCCGATGACGTTCGCCCTGCCTTGGATGAGGTGATGGGCGGTGTGGTCGAATCTGTTGGGCGTCGTCGCTCCGCGTCGTCCGGCGTGTAGAAGACCCCGCTGCCGTTTCTTCCGATCACGTCGGCGGCCCGCCAGCCGAAGAGGATCTCGCGTGCGTGCAACAAACGCTCGATGCGGTGCTCGGAGAGTGGCCCGAGACGTTCGTGCTCGACGCGTTCGTGAGCGGCCACCGCGACGATTTCTCCCTCAGTCTCTGCGATGACGACCTGCCGATCGAGCGGAAGGTGCTCGGCATCATCGCGCCAAGCGACAAGACCCGAGACGATCTCAGCCACTTCGTCGAGCCACTGTGACCGGATGTCGCCGAGATCGAATGCTTCGAGGGCCGACTCGTCGTCGGTCGTCGCGTGGCGAAGGATCACTTCTTGGCGCTGGTGATCTCGATTGCGGTGCCCTTGGCCAACCATTTCTTGGACGGCGCCGCCGGTGTCTCCGCGACCTTGCGTCCATTGGCGAGCGTGCGTGGTGGTCTCGCCTGTGTGCCAACGAGGGCGGTAGATAGCCGTTGGATCGTCGACCACCGCGCGTCGAGCCGGCCATTCTCGATGCGAGAAATGTCGGCCTGTGGAATGCCGCTGCGCTTCGCGAGCTCTGCTTGTGTCCAGCCGAGTTCGATTCGGCGTTCGCGGATGGAGTCCCCGGGATGGGAGAGATCGGCGAGAGCGGACCAGGCTGGCATGTAAACCATTGTATGTGGTTTAACACATACCTGCAAGCTCGTCTCGACTATGCCGCTAGCGAATCGTTGTGCACGTTATGTGCGCATCGCGTATCTCCCGGCGGGCGCAGATCGCTTGATACACGGGTGGGCTGCTCGGCGTCAGATCAGGCCGCCAAGAGAGGAAGCCCGTCGAGAACGCCGGCGGAGCGGCACAGTTCGTCGACCTCGAGACGCTGCGGGTTGGTCCAGGGAAGTACCGGTACGTCTAAACCAGCCCCCGTAGCCAGAGATAGGAGCAGAGTGTCGAAGCGATCGGCATCTGGACTCCACGTGACACCATCAAGCGGGTTCTTCCCACGGCCGGACAACATCGCCCAGTGATCGTGGATGGACTCGCGCAGCCGCATGAGTTCTGCCCGATCGTCATCGCTCATCTGCTCAGAATGCATGGTGGCGAACACGATGTCCACCACGCCGATCGGCAGATATGCGTTGTCAAGTGGTGCCTTGTGTGACCTCGCTGGGTAGTGGCGCATTGACCAACACCGCCCATTCATCGTTCGTGGCAAGCCGAATCGAGGTAGCCGCGGTGAGCATCTCTGCGTCACTCAGGCCGTGACCGAGGAGATAGAACGCCACACCGTCGCGCTCCCAGTACAGCGATCGAAACACGGATGTCGGAACGGAGCCTTCATCAAGGGAGCCGCCATAACCTGTCGTTGATCCGATGGTCACCGACCTGGGGTCGCTCCGCAAGGCAACGCCTGCCCGTGTGCCGGCGGCCAGGCGACCCACGCTCAGAGCCAACTCGCGAGTGCCATCTGTTCCCGCAACGTAGGTTGACACTGAGCCCATCACCCGCGCCGACAAAATTGGATCATATTGCGTGCCAGACGAAGCGACGAGTGTGAGGCCGTCGCTGAGCTGGGCCGGCGGAATCATCGCCGTACCGTCCTTGTTGCGAACAGCTGATTGCGCCAGCCGAGTCAGGGCCGCGTCATCGAGGTGGCGTGACGTCAGCCGTATCCAATAACCGGCCGACTCGATGTACGTGATCCTTCGCCCGTCGCTGGAATCGGCGCGCGCTGCTCGTCGCCCGTCAATCGACAGCTCTTGATAGTTGATGTTGAACGGAGCCTCACCAGGACTGCCTCCCGATCCCGCCACTATCAGAACCGGACCCGCTGGTGCCGAATCAGTGGCGTACACGTTGTCGGTGGGAGCCGGCGGCCTGCGGTCACTCGGACCGTACGGATCCAACGCGTTCTGTGCTTTCCACCCGGCGGGAAGCTCGGTGACGATCCAACGAAATCGAGACAGGTCACCCCCGGCACTCCGATCGTTGCGATTCGTTCCGATCACAACAAGGCCGACGACAACCGCCGCGACGATCGCAGACGCCACAATCGGGGAGAGCCAGCCCCGCCGTGCCCTCAGGTCCAGCTCTGGCAAGGGCCGAACTGACGCCTCCAAGCGCAATTGCTTCACCGCCCGGTGGGCCCGGTCGTCGATCGATTCGTGCTCGACCTGCTCAGACATCTGGCTCCTCCTCAATCTGTTTGCCGAGGCGTTCGCCGAGAGTGTGTCGAGCCCTGAACAGTTGTGTCTTCACAGTCCCGGCCGAGCAACCGAGCAATCCGGCGATTGCATCGACCGACAGATCGTCGACGTAATACAAGGCAACCACGGCTGCCTGCTGACGTGGTAGCGAGCGCACAGCTTCCCAGAACGCGCCATCAACCGCTTCGGGCTCGCTCGAAGTCTGACGAGCGCGAGCGGCCAGTCGTTCACGCACGCTGATCTCGCGGCCGAGTCGCCGCCAACGCGATATCGCCCGATTGGCAATCACCCGCCGAACCCACGCCGCCGGATCGTCGTAGCCGCCCACGACGTGCCAACGGCGATGCGC
>JANMMQ010000011.1:0-3457 GCA_031373465.1 Ilumatobacteraceae bacterium
GGCGGCGCCTGGGACAACGCCAAGAAGTTCATCGAAGATGGCAACCACGGCGGCAAGGGCAGCGACGCCCACAAGGCTGCTGTCATCGGCGACACCGTCGGCGACCCGTTCAAGGACACGGCCGGCCCGGCACTGAACCCGTTGATCAAAGTGATGAACCTGGTTTCGCTGCTGACGCTGCCGGCCATCATCAGCCTGCAGGACAACGATGGCGCGCGTTTCGCCATCGCCGCCGGTGCCTTGGCGGTGCTGATCGGCGCTGTGGTGTTCTCGCATCGGAAGGCGCCTTCGCTCGTCGGCACGGTCAAGGCCTGATCGCCGCCCCGAACCGTGCTTGCCCTGTTCGATATCGAGAGGTGGCTTGACCAAGGTGGTCTGGCGCTCGCCGCGCTGATCATCTTCGCCGAGACCGGTCTGCTGATCGGCTTCTTCCTCCCCGGCGATTCCCTGCTGTTCATCGCCGGCTTCCTCTCGTCGAAGCCGAAGGGTCTCCCGCACCTGCCGTCGATCGGTCTCGTCGTGCCGGTGCTCGTCGTCAGCGCATTCGTCGGCAATCAGGTGGGCTACCTGATCGGTCGCAAGATCGGCCCTGCGCTGTTCGATCGACCCGACTCTCGGCTGTTCAGTCAACGCAACGTGGCCAAGGCGCACGTGTTCTTCGACACCCACGGCACCAGCGCGTTGGTGCTTGCGCGCTTCGTGCCGATAGTGCGCACATTCGTCCCAGTGATGGCCGGAGTCGCCAAGATGCACCGGCGACTGTTCATCATCGCCAACGCGGTCGGCGCTGTGCTGTGGGCCGGCGGAGTGACCGTCCTCGGCTACTTCCTCGGTCAGATCGACGCGATCAAGAACAACATCGAGCTCGCTGCGATCGCGATCGTGGCGGTTTCACTGCTGCCGGTCGGGATCGAGTTCATGCGACACCGTCGAGCGGCCGCACGGGCATCCTCGTCACACGACTGACACACCGCTGCGGGAACCAGATGTGGCAATCGTCACGTCGAACACCCATGACACACGTGAACACAGCGCACCGAGGGGCCCGGATCGCCGCCGCCCTCGCAGCTGTCATCATCGGCGCAACAGCATGCGGCAGTGACGCCAAGTCCTCCTCGGGGACGGTCGCAGCCGAGATCCCCAAGGCTGTCGAACGAGCTGGGCCTGTCAGCGGCGACGCCGGTCAGGTCGAATCGGCAGCGTCGGGCACACCACTCGCCGAGACCGGTGATCCGACGAAGACGCCCCCCGTCACAGGTTCGGGTGGGATCGATCTCCCGAGCCTTGCTCCACCCGGTACCACGTATCTGGCGATCGACGTCACGTATGGCGTCGAGGTCGGCGACATCACGAAGGGAATCAACGACGTCGTCGCACTCTCGGACCGGCATGGAGGCCAGATCTACGAGCGCAGCATCAACATCGCCGACGACCGGTCGTCGAGTGCATCGTTCGTGATCAAGTTGCCGCCCGATCAGGTCGAGGCGGCGATCGCCGATCTCAATGCGATCGGGATCCGCCGCACCGCATCGCAGGGAACCGAAGACGTCACGAGCCAGGTCGTCGACATCGACGCCAGGTTGGTCACAGCGCAGGCAAGCCTCGACCGAGTCCGCAAGTTGTTGGAGAGCGCTACGGATCTCGGTCAGGTGCTGAGCCTCGAGAGTCAGCTCACCGAGCGCGAGACCCTCGTCGAGCAGTACACGGCGATGAAGCGGGCGCTCAGTGATCGGGTTTCGCTGGCGACACTGCGAGTGCAGTTGAGCCTGACTCCCGAACCGCTGAAGGAGACCATCACGAAGAAGGACTCCACGAAGCCGACCATCGGCAAGGCGTTCCAGACGGGCTGGAACGGTTTCCTCAAGGCGCTTGCTGCGATCCTCATCTTCATCGGCTACACCGCGCCGTACCTCGTGATGGCGGCGGTCGGTGTCGCAGTGCTGATCCCGTTCAATCGTCGTCGGCAGGCGTTGGCGGCGCAACGAAGTCGATCAGTCGCTCCACCGCCCCCACCAACTCCGGACGCAGATCCGCAAACGTCCGAACGCGATTCCGTAGGCGCGGCCAGAAATCCGTGAGGGAGACGCCGAGCGCGGCGCACATGCCCTGCTTCCACTCGACAGAGCGCGGCACATCGGGCCACTCGGTGAGGTTCATCACCTGGGGGCGAATGCCCGCCCACACGTCGACGAATGGATGGCCGGTCACCAGCACATGGTGGCCGGCCACCTGTCGAGTGATGCGCTCCTCCTTGGACCCCGCGACGAGGTGGTCGACGAGGATCCCGAGGCGGCGCTCAGTCGACGGGCAGAACGCCTCGACGTTGCCGACCAGGTTGTCGATGCCATGCATCGGTTCGACGACGATCGCCATCTCAGCGAGCTCATCGCCCCAGACGTGCTGGAGCAACTCAGCATCGTGACGACCCTCGACCCAGATGCGGCTGGCCCTGGCAACCCGTGCGCGCTGAGCCGGCCCCACCAGCGCACCGCTGTTGGTTCGGGTCGGCTCATCGACTGATCGAACTTCTCGCACCAACGTGATCGGGCGACCTTCCAGCAAGAAGCCGCCCGGCTTGTAGCGGAACTGACGAGTCGCGCCATGGCGATCGCGCAACGTCACCGCTTCTGCCGCGATCGCGACGATGTCACCGCAGAAGCTCGATGCACGGTCTTCCACGACGAGACCGAGTCGTGCAGGAACTGACGGGTAGACGGGCGCGCCGCGTTGTTGTTCGAACTCTTCGAGGATGTCGCGACTCACACCCCGAGCGTACGTCCGAGCCAACCCGCCGGAGTGAGCACTTGGTCGACGTTGATCTCGTCACTGCGGCGATACGGCCCGCGGAGACCGACCGTGTCGACCGGCATCGCCAGTGCTTGCGGAAGGTACGGCTTGCCCCAAACGTGCACGCGGTGTCCCGGCCCGACGAGCTCCAACACGCCCTCCGTGAGTTCCACGCGAGCGTCGACGTCGCCATGCTGCTCGTATCCGTTGGGAATCTCTGTGGGATCGTCCGTTGCACCCCATTCGACATCGAACGTCACGGGCACCAGCGAGCCGTACGCCCGTCGCCAGGCTTCGGTCGGGTCATCGAGAAGCACGCCGTAGGCTTCGTTGCCGATGCTCCACTGCCGGAACGGAACATCACAGGCATGGTCGGCCCACATCTGCGCCGGCTTGATCTCCAGTCCCTGGCGAAGCCCATCGCCATCCAGTTCCTCGACATAGAGATATGGCTCGCCGCGACGAACGAGCCCGGCCCAATAGTCGAACCGGCGACCGCGCAGTTCCAGGCCGACGAAGAGACCCACATCGGCCTGGGTACCCCAGCCCCACCACAACCACGCCTCGACGGCAACATCGCGATGACGGGCTTCGTCGGCGTCAGCGAACAGCATCTCGATCCGGCAGACTAGGCGGCCGTGGTTCGCTATCTCAGCCTCGCCTGGATCGA
>JANMMQ010000014.1:0-1523 GCA_031373465.1 Ilumatobacteraceae bacterium
CGAGCACCTGTCCGTCTCCGACCGGACTCCCGTCGAATCGTCCCGTTCGGCAACCCGCCTCGCGAGCGATGAGCTCGCCCGCGGCCCAATCCCACGGACCGAGCCATTGCTCGAAGTACACGTCGAGCCTGCCTGCGGCGAGGTAGCACAGGTCGGGAGCGGCCGCCCCGAACCTGCGAATGTCGCGCACCCGAGGTATGACCTGTGCGATTCGACTTGCCTGGGCCCGACGTCGTTCGATCTGGTACGAGAAACCGGTGGCGACAAGAGCCTGTTCGACAGAAGCGATGGTGCCGCATCGAATGGGAGCGCCGTTCAGCAACGCGCCTTCACCGGCGACAGCCGTGAAGAGCTCGCGCTGGCTAGGGATGTAGACAGCGCCGGCGACGGTGTGCTCGCCGGAGAGTGCTGCGATCGAAACTGCGTACCCCGGCAGGTCGTACTGGAAGTTCGTCGTCCCGTCGATCGGATCGATCAGCCAGTGGATCCCGGATCGACCGACCGAATCTGTGCCTTCCTCGCCGACCACCGCATCGTCGCGACGTTCGCTGTGGAGCCCTTCGACGATCAACCGTTCCGATGCGCGATCGAACTCGGTGACCACATCGGTATCCGACGACTTCGTCGAGACTGCCATGACGCCGCTCTTGCGCCCTTCGAAGACGAGATCGCCGGCCGCAACGGCAAGGCGTGCGGCAATGTCGCGAAGTTCTCGATTCAGATCGGTCATGGGAGCATGTCGCCCTGCTGGCGACGCTCGACCTCTTTCCATTCTCCGAGTGCGCGAAGGACCAACACAGCGACGACGCTCATTCCCAGCGCGGCAATGATGGCCCCGAACAGCGCGCCGAGCCCTCGCTGGGCCGCGCAGGTGCCGGTACATTGCAGCTTGACGAGGGTGTAGCCGATCAACCCGCCCGCCAACCCACCGAGCAGGATCGCGAGGAATGCGGCGAACCGGGCCTTGGGGGGCGGAAGCGCGGAGAGCGGAACCTCTGGGTCGGTCACCGCCACATCGTACGGCGGGCCGACCCCGTAGGCTCAGCGGTTGTGCGTGTCACCGTTGTTGTGCCGACCTACAACGAGGCCGGCAACATCGAGCGCCTGTGTCGCGAGGTTCGCCTGGCGCTGCCCGATGCCGACTTGCTCATCGTCGACGATGGCAGTCCCGACGGCACGGGCCAGCTGGCCGAGGACCTGAATCGCGATCTCGGTCGAATCGGCGTCATGCACCGGCCCCGAAAGGCCGGGCTGGGCGCGGCGTATCGCGCGGGGTTGCGGGCGGCGATCGATGCCGGTGCCGAGATCTGCGTGCAGATGGATGCTGATCTGTCGCACGACCCCGCGGTGCTTCCGGCACTCATCGCCAATGCGGAGCACGGCGCCGACCTTGCGATCGGCAGCCGTTACGTTCCGGGCGGGCTGACCGAGAACTGGCCGAGGCGTCGCCGCTCGCTGTCTCGCTGGGGCAACCGCTATGCCGCGGGCGTGCTCGGTCTGGCGATCAACGACGCCACAGCCGG
>JANMMQ010000021.1:0-7981 GCA_031373465.1 Ilumatobacteraceae bacterium
TGGACGGGAAACCCGAACAGTCGAAACGCCGGTTGTGATTCCATTCGCAGAGCCTACGCAGCCGGAAACTCCCTCCCACCGGTGGGGACCCCGTACACTCGTCTCTCGTGCCGTACGTCTATTCCTTCGATCACAAACACCGCCGTTCCCCTATGGAGTACAAGGATCTCCTGGGTGGTAAAGGCGCCAACCTGGCGGAAATGACCAGCGTCTTGCAGCTGCCGGTCCCACCGGGTTTCACCATCTCCACCGACGCCTGCAGGGCGTACATGAAGGGTGGATGGCCCGCAGGTCTGTCCGCCGAGATCGAAAAGCAGGTCGCCAAGCTCGAGAAGGCGATGGGCCGCACACTGGGCGATGCAGCGGACCCGCTGTTGGTCAGCGTGCGCTCGGGCGCCAAGTTCTCGATGCCGGGAATGATGGACACGGTCCTCAACCTCGGCCTCAACGACAACAGCGTCAAGGGTCTCGCCGCCGTGACATCCAACGAGCGATTCGCATACGACAGCTACCGCCGTTTCATCGCGATGTACGGCCGGATCGTGCTCGGCGTCGATGGTGAGCACTTCGAACATCCTCTCGAGGCGGCCAAGCAGACCGCAGGTGTCAAGAGCGATGCCGAGCTCTCCGCGAAGGCTCTCAAGGAGCTCTGCCAGCACTACAAGAAGGTCGTCAAGGACGAGACCGGCAAGCCGTTCCCTCAGGATCCGAAGAAGCAGCTTCGCGGAGCGGTCGAGGCCGTCTTCCAGAGTTGGAACGGAGCTCGCGCCATCGCGTATCGCGTGCGTGAGCGAATCAGCCACGATCTCGGTACAGCTGTCAACGTTCAAGCGATGGTGTTCGGCAACCGCGATCAACTCAGCGGCACCGGCGTCGGCTTCACCCGCAACGCGGCAACCGGCGACGACAGGCCGTACGGCGACTTCCTCATCAATGCCCAGGGCGAAGACGTGGTCGCCGGCATCCGCAACACCGAGGACCTCGACGATCTCAAGGGTCACTTCCCGAAGATCCATGCCGAGCTGATCAACATCTTCGATCGACTCGAGCGGCACTACACCGACATGTGCGACACCGAGTTCACGATCGAGCAGGGCAAGTTGTGGATGCTGCAGACCCGCGTCGGAAAGCGCACCGGTGCAGCTGCGCTGAAGATGGCCGTCGACATGACGAAGGGCTCCGGCAAGGGCAAGGCTCGTTGGAAGATCAGCAAGCAAGAAGCGATCATGCGCGTCGCTGCGGATCACCTCGACCAGGTGCTGCACCCGCAGTTCGCCGGCAAGGGCAAGGTCATCGCCAAGGGCCTGGCCGCCTCGCCGGGCGCCGCGGTCGGCAAGGTCTACTTCACCGCCGATGATGCCGCAGATGCCGATGAACGCGGGGAGCCGGTCATTCTCGTTCGCAGCGAGACCAGTCCGGAAGACGTCCACGGGATGATGGTCAGCCAGGGCATCCTCACGGCTCGCGGAGGCTTGGTCAGTCACGCCGCTGTTGTCGCCCGTGGTTGGGGCACACCGGCAATCGTCGGCGCCGACATGGTGAAGATCTCGGGCAAGCAGTTCACCGCCGGCGACGTCGTCGTGAAGGAAGGCGACATGATCTCGCTCGACGGCACGACCGGTGAGGTCGTGCTCGGTGAGATGAAGCTCGAGGCAGCCGAGCCACCGAAAGAGTTCACCACGATCCTCGAATGGGCAGATCAGATCCGCAAGGGAAAGCTGGCCGTGCGCGCCAACGCCGATACTGGCGAAGATGCGACGAACGCTCGCAAGCTCGGCGCCGAAGGCATCGGGTTGTGCCGAACCGAGCACATGTTCCTAGCCCCAGATCGACTCCCGGTCGTGCGCGAAATGATCCTGGCCGACACCGTCGCCGAAGAGGCAGCATCGATGGAAGAGCTCGGTCGTGTCCAACAGATCGACTTCGAAGAGATCCTCGAGGCGATGGACGGCCTGCCCGTCACCATCCGGTTGCTCGATCCGCCGCTCCACGAGTTTTTGCCTTCGATCGAAGAACTCAAGATCAAGCAGGCCACTGATGGCCTTTCGGACCGCGAAGGCAAAGAGCTCAAGGCGGCGGAGGATTGGGCCGAGCACAATCCGATGATCGGCACGCGCGGTGTGCGCCTCGGAGTCGTCAAGCCAGGCCTGTACGCGATGCAGGTCAAGGCGCTGCTCGCCGCGGCAGCGGTACTGCGCAAGAAGGGCAAGAACCCCATCGTCGAGGTGATGATCCCGCTCACCGTCACCCGCGAAGAGCTCGCGCTCGCGCGCAGCTGGGTGCAGGCCGAGATCGACGACGCATTGAGGGGCATGAAGAACAAGCCCGACATCACGATCGGGACGATGATCGAAACACCTCGCGCCGCGCTCTGCGCCGACGAGATCGCGGAAGAGGCCGATTTCTTCAGCTTCGGCACCAACGACCTGACCCAGATGACGTTCGGCTTCTCGCGCGACGACGTCGAGAGTCGCATGATGCCTGCCTATCTCGAGCAGGGTCTGTTGAAGCGCAACCCGTTCGAGACCATCGATCAGAACGGCGTCGGCGAGCTCGTCCGCATTGCCGCCGAGCGCGGGCGCACCACGAAGAAGAACCTCAAGCTCGGTGTGTGTGGCGAGCATGGCGGCGACCCGGAGAGCATTCAGCTGTTCTACGACGCAGGCCTCGACTACGTCAGCTGCAGCCCGTTCCGAGTGCCGATCGCCCGCCTCGCTGCGGCGCAGGCCATCATCACCAGCTCGAGCGACAAGAGCAAGTCCGAAACGAAGTAGCCCGGAGGTTTCGTCATGCAGGTCCAGACTCGTCAAGGCCCGGCCTATGGCGTCGCTCGGCTCACGCTCGCTCCCAACGAACCGGTGCGGGTCGAGAGCGGCGCGATGATGGCCATGTCCACCGGCGTCACGCTGCAGTCGAAGGCTGAGGGCGGCGTCATGAAGTCGCTGAAGCGTGCCGCCCTCGGTGGTGAAAGCTTCTTCGTCAGCACGTACACCGCGCCCGCAACCGGCGGGTTCGTCGACATCGCCGCGCGACTCCCCGGCGACATCACCACTCACGAGGTGTCTCCCGGTCACGCGCTGTTCGTGCAGAAGGGCTCATGGCTGGGTAACGAGGTCAACGTCGCCATTGAGACGCAGTGGGGTGGCTTCAAGAACATGTTCGGTGGCGAAGGTGGCTTCATCATCCGCACCGAGGGACAGGGCATCGTGGTGTTCGCCTGTTACGGCGCGCTCGAGGTGTGGAACCTGCAGGAAGGCCAGTCGATCACGATCGACACGGGTCACATGGTGGCGTACGAAGACACGGTGCAGATGCAGATCCGCAAGGCCAGCGGCGGCGGGATGGTGCAGAGCTTCAAGAGCGGCGAGGGCCTGGTGTTCGACTTCACCGGACCTGGCCGGGTCTGGACCCAGACTCGCAACCCGACAGAGCTCATGGGGTGGATACAGAGCTTCGTCGGCACCGGCAACTCCAGCGGGACGTCGTTCGGTGGGGCATTGGGTGGTCTGCTCGGTCGTGACTGAATGCCGCTGGGCGTGATCGCCAGCGGCTCGGGCCGCGACGAGTTCGTCAACCTCGACATCCCTGGTTGGGCATGGCCGGCGACGATCGCGGTGATCGTCGTGTTGCTGTTGTTCGACATCCTGCTGCTCAATCGGCACGCCCACGCACCGACGCTGCGCCGGGCCGCAATCGAGACCATCGGGTGGGTGGCTGTCGGTGTCAGCTTCGGCGTGGTCGTGATTGCGGGGTTCGGCAGCACAGCGGGAGGAGAGTGGTTCTCCGGCTATCTGATCGAGTACAGCCTGTCGATCGACAACGTGTTCGTCTGGGCCCTGATCCTCGCTTATTTCAAGGTGCCCGCGCAGTATCAACGCCGCGTTCTGTTCTGGGGCGTGTTCGGCGCGTTGGTGTTGCGCGCCGCATTCATCTTCGCGGGCGTTGCACTGATCACGCGGTTCGAGTGGATGCTGTTCATCTTCGGTGCCTTCCTGCTGTACACGGCCGGAAAGTTGCTGTTCTCCAACGATGACGCCGTCGATCCGTCGCAGAGTTGGTTTCTCGCGATCGTCCGACGTTTCGTGCCCACCACTACCGATCTGCACGGCCAGAAGATGTTCATCCGTGAGGGTGGGAAGCGCCACGCCACGCCACTGTTCGCGGTCCTGCTACTCGTCGAGGCGACCGACGTGCTGTTCGCGGTGGACTCGGTTCCGGCCGTGCTCGCAGTGAGCAAAGAGCAGTTCATCGTGTTCACCTCGAACGCGTTTGCCATCATGGGCCTGCGGTCGCTGTACTTCATGCTCGCCGACATGCATGCCCGCTTCAGCTACCTGCAGCAGGGCCTGGCCATCATCCTGGCGTTCGTCGGGGTCAAGATGATCATCAGTCGCTGGTATCAGATCGCCACGCCGGTGTCACTTTTAGTGATTGTCCTTGTACTCATCGCATCGGTATCGTTCTCGTTACGACGCACTCGACGTGTCGACCAGATCGAGATCGCCGAGGCGCGGGCGGCTCCCGACGAGCTGTGAGACCCCTCCGGTAACCTCGCGGTCGTGGCGATTGTCGAAGAGGATCTCGAACGACTACGAGCCACTGTGTCGATCTCCGACGTGGTGCAGCAGTACGTGGCCCTGCGCCGCGTTGGTCGCAACTGGGTCGGCCTGTGCCCGTTCCACGCCGAGCGCAGTCCGTCGTTCAACGTGCGTGAAGAGACCGGTCGCTACAAGTGCTTCGGCTGCAGCGCCGCGGGCGACGTCTTCACGTTCATCCAAGAGATCGAACACATCGACTTCGTCA
Organism: Ilumatobacteraceae bacterium; assembly: GCA_031373465.1. Classification (GTDB taxonomy): domain Bacteria; phylum Actinomycetota; class Acidimicrobiia; order Acidimicrobiales; family Ilumatobacteraceae; genus JAENVT01. Next base: position 4,804 of record JANMMQ010000021.1, read on the forward strand.
ACGCGGCCGAGCAGTTGGCAGCGAAAGCTGGAATCCAGCTCACCTACACATCGGGTGGTGAGAGCAAAGATCGACAGCGACGCAAGCAACTCATCGAGGCGATGGGCAGAGCTGTGGAGTGGTACCACCAGCGCTTGTTGACGGCCGACGATGCGCGGCCGGCGCGCGAGTACCTCCGCACCCGCGGCTTGGCCGGCGACATCGCCCGGCAGTTCAAGTTGGGATGGGCACCTAACGATTGGGACGCGATGAGTCGCGATATACGGCTCCCTGCCGACGCGCTGCGAGACACCGGGCTGGCGTTCACCAACAAAGCGGGTCGCTTGCAGGATTCCTTCCGGGGACGGGTGATGTTTCCGATCATGTCGGAGAACGGCGACCCCGTGGCCTTCGGTGGTCGAATCCTGCCCGGTTCCACCGACCCCGCGAAGTACAAGAATTCGGCAGAGACCTACATCTATGCGAAGTCGAAGACGCTGTACGGCCTGCACGGCGCCAAAGGGGAGATCGTCGCAGCCGACCAGGTGATCGTGTGCGAGGGATACACCGACGTGATCGGGTTTCATCGCGCCGGGGTCAAGCGGGCCGTGGCCACGTGTGGCACGGCTCTCACCGAGGAGCACGTGCGCATGCTCAAGCGGTTTGCCAGTCGCGTCGTCTTGGCGTTCGATGCCGACGCAGCAGGGCAGGGCGCTGCAGAGAAGTTCTATGAATGGGAGCAGAAGTACCAGGTCCAGGTCAGCGTGGCGGCCTTCCCGAAGGGCCAGGACCCAGGCGAGCTCAGCCTGACGAACCCTCAGGCCCTCGCCGCATCAGTCGACAACGCGTTGCCGTTCCTCGGGTTCCGCCTGCAGCGCGTGATGGCCGGCCGTGCTTTGCATTCGCCCGAGGACCGTGCCCGCCTGGCCGAGCAGGCTATGGCCGTGGTCAACGAGCATCCCGATACCAACGTCCGCAAGTTGTACGCGGGCCAGGTGGCCAGCCACACCGGCCTGCCCATCAATGATCTGGTGGCCATCGCCTCGCGACGGTCGGCGCGTCCGATCGTCAACGTCGGTGGTGCTCGGCGGGTCGGCAGTTCCGAGAACGCCGAGTTCGTGGCTATCGCATTGTTGCTGCAGCGTTGGCACGACATGGCCGGTTGGCTCGACGAAGTTCTGTTCGTGGACGATGTCGCACGGCGGGCGTTCTTGGCAGTCGCGGAGGGTGACGGTTCGGTCGGCAGGTCTCTCGAGTTGGCCGATCCGGAGGCGCGGGAGATGATCGAACGCGCAGCAGTGAGCGACATCGATGCCGACCCGGCCATCGAGGGACGAAACCTGATCGCGGCTGCAGTGCGGCGCGAGCTGGCGCGGCGCGTCAACGAGACCGACCCTGTCGAGATCCTCGCAAATCGCGACGCGCGGCTGGCGCTGGAGCGGTTCGACGAGCCGAACGCGGGGAACGATGCGGCCGAGCTGTTGCTAGGGTGGTTACAACGGCGCAACGAGGAGCGTGATTGAGTTTCGGGCAGTCTGACGCACCAACGGAGTCCGCACCTTTCCCAGGTGTCGACCCCGTCGAGTGGAACAGCCTGCTCGCGCGCGGCGCGATCTCCGGCGTCCTCGACGCCGAAGAGATCACCCACGTGTTGCGAACCGTTGAGCTCACCGGCGACGTACTGGAAGAGGTGCAGCAAGCTGTAGCCGCTCGCAACATCCGCATCGATGAGACCCTCGATGATGTAGTCGATGATACACCGCCCGAAGGTGTCACTGCACCCGAGCCAACTCCCGCCGAAGACGCCGATGGTCTCATGGCCCGCCGGCGACGTCGGCGTAGCGAGCGGATGAACGCCAGCGGTGTCGATACCGGTAGCACCGCCGACACGGTGCGAATGTATTTGCGCGAGATCGGTCGGGTAGATCTGCTGACGCCGGACGACGAGCGGCGGTTGGCACAGGCGATCGAGGAAGGCAATCGAGCCGCACTGGAGCTCGACAGCCCGATGGAAGCGGCGGAGCATCGTCGGTGCATGCGCATCGTCCAGACCGGTCAGCGTGCGAAGAGCGAGTTGATCCAGGCCAACCTGCGACTGGTGGTCAGCATCGCCAAGCGATACAGCGGGCGAGGGATGCTGTTCCTCGATCTCATCCAAGAGGGCAACCTCGGCCTGATGCGCGCTGTCGACAAGTTCGATCACACCAAGGGCTTCAAGTTCTCGACGTACGCGACGTGGTGGATCCGCCAGGCAATCACCCGCTCGATCGCCGATCAGGCACGAACCATTCGCATCCCCGTGCACATGGTCGAGAGCATGAATCGGGTCCTGCGCATGCAACGCCAGATGCACCAGGAGCTCGAACGCGAGCCGAGCCTCGATGAGTTGGCAGAACGATGCGGCCTTCCTCCCGACAGGATCCGCGAGATCCTGCGCATCTCGCTCGATCCGCTTTCGCTCGACTCGCCCGTCGGCGAGGAAGACGATTCGAACCTCACCGATTTCATCGAGGACCTCACCGTGGATGCGCCCGCCGACATGGCCACGAAGCGCATGCTCGCCCAGGCGGTTGAAGAGGCGCTGGGGGAGTTGACCGACCGGGAGCAAGAGATCGTGCGCATGCGATTCGGCCTCGACGACGGCCAGGCTCGGACGCTGGAGGACGTCGGCAAGGAGTTCGGCGTGACCCGCGAACGCATCCGCCAGATCGAGGCCAAAACGCTGGCCAAGCTGCGCCATCCGATGCGTAGCCAGCGCTTGAAGGAGTTTTTGGAGGAGGAGTGACCAACCAGCTTTGCTATCCTCGTCAACGCCTTCCGAGATAGCTCAGTTGGCAGAGCAGCTGACTGTTAATCAGCGGGTCGCAGGTTCGAGCCCTGCTCTCGGAGCCAAAAGAGCAACGGCCCGCCTCGGCGGGTCGTTGGCCTTTTCCGGCATCCTTGTCAGGGTTTGGGTGCCAAAAGTTTGGGGTGGTAGCTCAGTGGTTAGAGCAGGGGGCTCATAACCCCTAGGTCGCGGGTTCGATCCCCGCCCGCCCCACTACATCTAGCAGGTATTATGTGGCAATCGGAGTCACAGGCGGCGCCGTTAGCGGTCTCCATCCAACATAAATCAACTTTCGCAACACGCGCACTACGATTTCGGCGTGGTCACCCTGCGCACGGCGTCAGGAATGCGAGAACGGTCACCCGGCGCGTG
>JANMMQ010000028.1:0-2870 GCA_031373465.1 Ilumatobacteraceae bacterium
GGCGGCGCCGTCGGCCACGCGGATGGCAGTGTGAGCGCGCTGCCCGAGCCGGCGCACACCAAGGATGAGGCGCATGTACGGCGTGGGGTCCACTGCCAACACCGAGGCGCCAGCCTTCGCGGCGAGCACGGTGGCGGGGCCCATGCCGGCGCCTACGTCCACGACACGCTCACCCGGCTGTGGAGCGATAGCGTGAACCACCTCGCGGCTGACCGGCGAACGCCACATCTTTGGCAGCATCTTCATGTACCACGCGAAGCCACGGAGCCCACGATCGTGCTCGTGCCCGTGTCCGGCGTGATCGTGCGGACTCATCGCGTCATTCTGTCTTGGCAACCGCCTGACTGGACGGCGTCGGTCACCCGGGTCGTGCCGCTCGATGGGCCAGGCATCGAAGTAGGGAAGCGCTTCGAGTACGACGTGCTCTCCCAGGACGACGATCGCACGCTGGTGCGCCAGAGCATCGACCAGCGTGGGCCGATCGGCGTGGCCATCGGCCTGCTAATGCTGCGGCTCACGAAGCGCTACCTCGCCCTCGAGGCGGCGGGTCTCAAGCACCACAGCGAGCGGCTGCGGCGCCGTGCCTCGAGCCGCTGACGAGGGTCGACGCAATCAGCTGCTCGAGGCGCTGATCAACGCGTTCGCCACCGGCGGAATCGGCGGGCGATCATTGCGCGAGATCGGGGCGGCCGCGGGTACGAGCCACCGTATGCTCCTGCATCACTTCGGGTCTCGGGACGAGATGATGCTGGCGATCGTGGAAGAGGTGGAGCGGCGCCAGACGGCGATGCTGACCAACCTGGGTGATGACCCTGACGACGCGTTCGCTGCGATGTGGGCCGACTTACGCCGCCCTGAGCAGCGTCCCTTCGAGCGCTTGTTCTTCGAGTGCTACGCACGGGCTGCCCAGGGTGAAGATCCATTCACACGCCTGCTGCCTCAGGCTGTCGACGGCTGGCTTGACGCGGTCGACGAGCGAACTGCGGGAACAGCGGATCCTGCCATGGTGCGGCTCGGCCTTGCGGTGAGCCGCGGCCTGCTGCTCGATCTCGCCGCGACCGACGATGACGACGGCGTCGACGCCACGGCTGCTCGATTCGTTGCCTTGCTTCGTCGACGCCGCTGATCACCGCCGAGACCAACCGACGCGAGCCTCCCACGCCACGACCGCGGACGTGTTAACACGAACCGCATCGATGGCAACTCGCGCCAACTGTGTGGCGAATTTCTTCGCCTCGCGGTCAGCGCATGACGAACGGGTCGGGGATAGGGTCGTCGGAGGTTCGCAGCCATACCGTCTTGGTACGGGTGTAGTCGAGTGCTGCGGCCAGACCGCCTTCTCGACCTTGGCCGGACATGCCGAATCCGCCGAAGGGGGCGATCGGGGAGACCACGCGATAGGTGTTGACCCATACGACACCCGCTGTGATGCGTTTGATCATTCGGTGAGCACGGGTGAGATTCCGGGTGAAGACACCGGCGGCGAGTCCGAACGGTGTGCAATTGGCGAGCTCGACGGCCTGCTCCTCGGTCTGGAACGACTCCACCGAGAGCACCGGTCCGAACAGTTCGGTCGTGGTTGCTGACGTCGCGACGCCGTCGCAATCGAGGATCGTCGGTGGGAAGTAGAAGCCCGGGCGATCCGGCGCTCGACCACCGGTGACGAGGCCTGCGCCGGCAGCGATCGACGCGTCGACGACGGATTCGATCAGGTGGCGTTGGCGATGGGTGCACAGCGGCCCAACCTCGGTCTCGGGGTCGATTGGCGGTCCCATCCGTACCGCTTCGGCTTTCGCTTTCAAGATCGCCAGGAACCGCTGTTTGACGGTTGCCTCGATGATGAGTCGCGAGCCGGCGACGCAGCTCTGCCCGGCTGCGGCGAAGATGCCCGCGACCTGGGCGTTGGCGGCACTGTCGAGGTCTGCATCCGCGAACACGACGAACGGCGACTTCCCGCCGAGCTCCAACGACGTGCTGGCGAGGTTCTCTGCCGAGTTCCGCACGATATGCCGAGCGGTTGCGGGGCCGCCGGTGAAGGCCACGTGGGCGACCTTCGGGTGGCGGGTGAGAGCCGCGCCGCAGTCATCACCGAAGCCGGTGATGATGTTGACCACGCCCGGCGGAAACCCGGCCTCGTGCACCAGGCGGGCGAACTCGAGCAACGGCGCCGGGCCGTCCTCGGATGCCTTGAGCACCACGGTGCAGCCGGCGGCCAGTGCTGGGCCGAGCTTCACCGCGGCAAGGAACAGCTGGCTGTTCCATGGCACGATTGCAGCGACGACGCCGACTGGTTCTCGGCGGATCCAGACCTCCATGTCGTGCTTGTCGATCGGCAGATGGGTACCTTCGATCTTGTCGGCCAGTCCGCCGTAGTAGGCGTAGTAGTCGGACACATACGCGATCTGGGCGGACGTCTCGCGAATGATCTTGCCGGTGTCCCGCGTCTCGACGTCGGCAAGGGCTTGCGCGTTGATCGCAGTCAGGTCAGCGAGTCTCATCAGCAACTTGCCGCGCGCCGTCGGGGTCATCGCCGGCCACGCGCCGACGTGAAGGGCGCGGTGGGCGGCTTCGACCGACCGATCCACATCCTGCGATCGCGCCTCGGGCATCAACGCCCAGTGCTCGCCGGTAGCGGGGTCGATGCTGGGGAAGCTGGCGCCGGCGTCCTCGAACCGCCCGTCGATGTATTGCTGGAAGTGGCGCATCACGTGGTAGCGGCGAACGCCGGTATGACGTCGTCGATGAAGCGTTGCAGTGACTGCCGCTTGCGCTCGAAGCTCATTCCGGTGTCGATCCACATCGAGTACTCGTCGTAGCCCAACTCCTCGCAATGCTTCAGCCTGGCGATCACCTCGTCGGCGGTCCCTACG
>JANMMQ010000034.1:0-14211 GCA_031373465.1 Ilumatobacteraceae bacterium
GGTGGTTCCGTCGCGACCCGCGCATACGCTGGATCGATATCGACGGCGATCCGGTGGCCACAGCGCTCCCGGTCTTGGAAAGTGCATGGCAGAGCTCCAACTGACGAAGCATCACGGATTGGGCAACGACTTCCTGGTTGCATTTCATCCGCACGTCGAAGACCTGCCTGCGTTGGCGAGGCGGTTGTGTGACCGCCGCCGAGGCATCGGGGCCGACGGGTTGCTGATCGGGGAGAGCGAATCCGGGTACGCGGCACGGATGGTGCTGTTCAACTCCGACGGGTCCCGAGCCGAGATGAGCGGTAATGGCATTCGCTGCTTCGCCCAGGCATTGTCGCGCCGCCGCGGCGACCTCGACCGGCAGTGCATCTTCACCGATGCCGGCGAACGGCTGGTCACTCTGTACGCCACCGACGATCCTGACGTGATCGAAGCGGCTGTCGACATGGGTTCCGTTTTGCCCATCGACGAGCCCGAGGGATGGCACCGCGTCGGTCCCGACCCGTTGCGGCCTGTCAGCCACCTGAATGTCGGAAACCCGCACGCCGTTGTTGCTGTCGAAGACGTGACCGTCGTCGATCTGCTGACGCTCGGCATGCTCGTTCCGGACATCAACCTCGAAGTCGTCGAAGCCGGTCCCGAACCACATGCCATCACGATGCGCGTGCATGAACGCGGCGCAGGCATCACCGAGGCCTGCGGCACCGGTGCGTGCGCAAGCGCCTGGGCGGCGAGATCGTGGGGGTTCGTACCGGCCGAGCTCGAAGAAATCACCGTGCACATGGATGGCGGAGATGCAAAGGTACGTTTGCACGATCCCCAATTGGGGCATGTCACCCTCGTCGGTCCGGCGGAGTTCGTCGGCTCCATCACGGTTCACATCTAAAGGCAGGTGCAGCAAGGAAATCATGTCGACGCCATACAACGAAGCACTCGGCGCAACGCTGATCGAGCGCACCAAGCGCGAACAGATCGTCTTGGTGGGCGTCATATTGCCCGGCGGCAACGACGCCGACACCGAGGCCAGTCTCGACGAACTGGCGCTGCTGATCGACACTGCTGGCGCAGACGAAGCTGGCCGTCTCGTGCAACGTCGCGACACTCCTGACCACACCTGGTTCATCGGCAAGGGCAAGGTTGACGAGCTGAAGGACATCTGCCTGGCGGTCGATGCCGACACTGTCGTGTTCGAGAACGAGCTCTCACCGGCTCAGCAGTACAACTTGGAGAAGGTGCTCGGCCGTACCGCGATCGACCGCACAGCCGTGATTCTCGACATCTTCGCCCAGAACGCTCACACCCTCGAAGGCAAGGCCCAGGTCGAGCTGGCGCTGCTCCGCTACCGACTGCCTCGCCTCCGGCGTGGTGCATCGGCAAAGTTGTCGCAGCAGCGCGGTGGTGTCGGATCCCGATTCGGCTCGGGCGAAACCAAGCTCGAAGTCGATCGTCGCCGGATCATGCGACGCATCACGAAACTCGAATCCGATCTCAAGGACTTGTCGGCCACCCGGCAGTTGCAGCGCAAGAGCCGCAGTCGAAGTGGTTTGGCCGCGGTAACGATCGTCGGCTACACAAACGCGGGCAAGTCCACGTTGCTCAACCACCTGACGCATGCCGGCGTTCTTGTCGAAGACCGATTGTTCGCAACGCTCGATCCGACGACTCGACGCCTCTCGCTTCCCGGCGGTGAGCCTGTGCTGATGACCGATACGGTCGGTTTCGTCCGCAACCTGCCACACGGTCTTGTCGAGGCGTTCAAGAGCACGCTCGAGGTTGCCGGCCGCGGCGATTACCTCGTCCATGTGGTCGACAGCACGGCGCCCGATCCCGAAGGCCAAATTGGGGCCGTGCATGAAGTGCTCGGCGAGATCGAGGCTTCGCACATCCCGGAGCTGCTGGTCTTCAACAAGGCTGATGCCGCGCCGGAAGTTGCCGCCGAACTCGTCAAGCGTCACGAAGGCTCCGTAGCGATCAGCGCGCTGACGGGCGAGGGCATCGAAGACCTCCTGTTCGCCCTCGGCGATCGGCTGCGTGTCTTGAACAAGGTCATCGAGTTGCTCATCCCGTACGAGCGCGGCGATCTGCTGGCGTCCGTCCACCGCGAGGGCGAGGTGTTGTCGACCCACCACGAAGACGATGGGGTGCGGGTGCGGGCGCGGCTGGCCGACGCATCGGCAGGCCGTCTGGCACAGTTCGTGGTCGCACCCGCTTGATGCCACCGCTGGTGGCAAGCGCGGGCCATCGGGCAGGATGGTTGCTTCATGGTCGAATCAGCTGAACCCGGTTTCGTTCCACCGCCCTACCCGTACGACCGGCTCGATCGCTTCGTGCCGCTCGCCGCGGCTCTCGACGGCGGAGTGGTCGATCTGTCGATCGGCACCCCGTGCGATCCTCCGATTGACAGCGTCATCGCCGCGCTGTCGACGTCGAACGCCGAGCGGGGCTATCCGCCGAGCATCGGCAGCGATGTCCTGCGGGGCGCGATTCGCTCGTGGCTGGATCGTCGGTTTGATCTCGACGTTCCGTTGTCGCAGTTGGCTGCGTGCGTCGGGACCAAGGAGTTCGTTGCCACGACCCCTCAATACCTGCGACTGCGAACACCCTCGAAGGACACGGTGTTGTTCCCGGCTGTCGCCTACCCGACATATGAGATGGGCGCGACGTTGGCGGGGTGCAGGGCAGTGGCTGTTTCGTGCCGGCTTGACGGCGCGCTCGATCTCTCGGCGATCAGTGCGGCCGACGCCGATCGTGCCCTGATGTTGTGGGTCAACAGCCCATCGAACCCAACAGGTGCGCTAACGGACCTCAGCGCAGCTGCGGCGTGGGGACGGAGCAACGATGTTCCAGTCTTCAGTGATGAGTGCTACGTCGAGTTCACCTGGGAGGGCCCGGCGAGCACGATCCTGCACAACGGGTTCGATGGTGTGGTGGCCGTGCACTCCTTGTCGAAGCGTTCCAACCTCGCCGGCCTGCGCGTCGGCTTCTATGTCGGTGACGCCGAGATCGTCGGCTATCTCAAGGAGGTCCGCAAACACGTAGGCATGCTCGTGCCCGGCCCGGCCCAAGCTGCGGCAGCGGTCGCGTTGGGCGACGACGCGCACGTGGTTGTGCAGCGAGATCGCTACCGTCGACGACTCGAACAACTTGGCAAGATCTTGTCAGCGTGGGCCGGCGTCGACATCGCCCTTCCGGCGGGCGGGTTCTATCTGTGGTTCGACGCGGGAGACGGCTGGGAATTCGCTGAGCGATTGGCGCGTGAGGGTGGCGCGTTGGTCAGCCCAGGCGACTTCTACGGCGCGGGCGGTGCACAGAACGTGCGTGCCGCCGTGGTACAACCTGATGATCGGATCGAGCTGGTCGCCAGGCGACTGGGGGTGTTGTGATGTCGTATCAACCTCAAGGACCCACGATGTACCAGGCTCCGCCCCCGGTTGCCGCGCCTCCCCCGCCCGTCAAAGGCAGACGCCGAAAGGGCTTGATGTTGTTCGGCATCATCTTGTTCGTCGGCGGTCTTCTGGGCGGCGGGGCAATCGCAGCCAAGGGCGTGTCGAACTACAAAGAAGCGGTGAAGTCGCTGGCCCGAGCTCCGGTGGGGTGCACGACGACGCTCGTCTTCGACAAGCCGGCGACCTTCACGGTGTACGCCGAAACGAAGGGCAAGCTCGGCTCGCTCAGTGGTGATTGCGAGGCCAACGGCACTCAGTACAGCCACGCCGGCGACAAGCTTCCGAAGATCTCGATGACTCTCCTCGACAGCAACGGCAAGGAGGTCGCCATGGATCGTGGTGCCTCTGCTTCGTACGACGTGGATGGATATGTCGGCACCGCCGTGCGGACCGTGAAGATCGACAAGGCAGGCACGTATCGCTTGGACGTCGAGTCCGACGACACCGATTTCGCGGTCGCGATCGGCAAGAACCCCAAGGACGAAAGCGAGCTGCTGACGCTGATCGGCGCGGCCGTTGCGCTCGGAGGATTGGTGCTCGGCCTGCTGTTCTTCCTGCTCGGTCTGCGCCGCCGGCGGCCTGCGCAGGCGGTGGTCGACATTCGCAATCCAGCCGGCCCGTTGCCCGGTTGGCCACCCGGCCCGTATGCGGGCGGGCCGCCAGCACCTCCGACCCAGCCCGGCAACGTGGCGGAGCCGCCGGCGCCGACGATCCAATTTCCCGGTCAGCCGCCGATCCGCCTGCCCGTCCAGCCGCCCGGCACTGGCTTCGCGCCACCCTCGTTTGCTCCGCCGCAGCCGGCCTCAGTCCCACCGCCTCCACAGGGACCGACCTCGCCTCCTCACGCAGAACCGCCTCCGCCTCCCGCGCCACCCGATAGGGGCTGGACCCTGGACGACGAGACGAACAACGACGACTAATGGGAGCCGACCGGCTAGAGGCGGCGCATGACCGTGACGACGCGGCCGAATATCTGTACTTGATCGGCGTCGAATACCAGTGGCTGCAGTCGTGAGTTGGCCGGAATGAGGGTGACGGTCGAACCCTTGCGTTGGAACGTCTTGACGGTCGCCTCTTCGCCCGGGATCCCGGCAATGACGATCTCACCGTTGACTGCTGTCTCTTGAGCGCGGGCGACAACGAAATCGCCATCCATGATACCGATGTCGATCATCGAGTCGCCGCGCACACGCAGCATGAACAGATCGCCAGTGCCCGTGAAATCTTCAGGTAACGGGAACAGTTCTTCGACGTTCTCCTGGGCGAGCACATCGGTTCCGGCGGCGACATCGCCCACGAGGGGAACGTGACGCACGGGGCGCCGCTCGATCGCCAAACCCGACGAAGGATCGAAGCGCACTTCGATGGCACGGGGCTTTGTTGGATCACGCTTGAGGAAGCCCATCCGCTGCAGCGACGCCAGGTGGCTGTGCACAGTCGATGGGGAAGTGAGGCCCACAGCCTCGCCAATCTCACGCACGCTCGGCGGGTAACCCCGCTCGCGCATGCTGGTTTCGATCATGTCGAGGATGCCTCGTTGGCGAGCGGTCAGTTGTTCGGACATTCCCATAGCGTACGCGCGTTCGTACGTCAGGTCAAACATTCGTTCGTGAAACAAATGTTCGATCACGGGTTGACGTCGAACGACTGTTCGTGGCACACTACGAACGACTGTTCGAGCAACGTATGTTCGATCATCACGAATGACTCACGAATCAACCACACCGAAGGGAGCGATCAATGGCGTTGGCAGTCGTCATACCAGGTCAATTCCGCGAGCGGTCATACCGCCACCAGCAGCTCGGCGATCACGCTCCGGTCTCGACGTTGTACGCCCGGCGCAGGTTGACGGTCCTCGTTTCCGTGGCAGCGATCGTGCTGGTGCTGTTCGTCGGCGCCGGCCATGTTGTGGCGAATCGTGGGGGCGCTCCTGCCTCCGCCTCCGCGGTTCGCCCCGCAACCTCACAGTTCAACGTCTATGTGGTGCAGGCCGGCGACACGTTGTGGTCGATCGGCCAGCGCTTTCACGGTCATCTGTCGCTGGCCGACTACGTGGATCAGTTGATCGCCGTCAACGGCAGCACCCACATACAGCCTTCGCAAGCGCTGACGCTTCCGTAGCTCGTCCACTAGCCTCGGGCGGCAATGCGCTGCCCCAAGTGCCACACCGACGACACCAAGGTGATCGACTCGCGCGAGGCCGAAGAAGGCATGTCGATACGTCGGCGCCGGCTGTGTGCGAGCTGCCAGCACCGCTTCACCACGTACGAGCGACTCGAGGAGGTGGCGTTGGTGGTCGTCAAGAGCCACGGGGCTCGTGAGCCCTTCGATCGGGCGAAGATCGTCGCCGGTGTCACAGCAGCGTCGAAAGGCCGCCCGGTGACGGCAGAGCAGATCGACCAACTGAGCATCGACCTCGAGGACCACTCGCGATTGCAAGGCAACGAGATCACGACGGCCGAACTCGGGCTGGAGGTGTTGGAGCGGCTGCGCTCCCTCGACGTGGTGGCTTACTTGCGGTACGCCAGCGTCTACAAGAACTTCGACGCAGCGGCCGACTTCCAGCGCGAGCTGGTGCTGTTGAAGAAGCTCGAACGCAGTTAGCCGTCAGCGGTCGCGCAGATATCGCGTGAACAGGAAGCCGTCGTCTTCGAGGACGTGAGCAACCCGCATCTTGCGCGAGATCTGGGCCGAGCCGCTGGTCACACGAGGTCCGTCGCCACCTGCAAGCTGTGGCGAGATGGTCAGGTTGAGCTCGTCGATCACGTCTGCGGTCGATAGCGCGCCGTTCAGCTGCGCTCCGCCTTCGGCTTGAACGAAGTCAGCGTTCAACTGGGCGAGCGCGGCGGCGAAGTCGACGTCGCCTGTACCTGCGCGCACAGCAGCGATGGGCGTCGGCGGCGCGTCTTCGGGAAGGATCAGGAACCCTGCGCCACTGGTGAACAGCGCGCTCTGCGCATCGACATCTCCCGTTCGGCTGACGACGCCGACTCGCTGGCCGGGCTTGCGCGGCGGGCCGTACCCCTCGATGCGAACGGTCGCTGCGCCGACGATCAACACGTCGGCCAGATCGCGCAACGTCAGCAACACCTCTTGGTCGGTCTTGCTCGACAGGCTTCGGGAGTTGTGGTCGACAACCGTTGAACCGTCGATGCTCGCCACCATGCACACTCCAAGCCAGGGTCTACCGGCCGGACGGGGCCGCTCGACGTCGTATGCCTCGCGGACGGTGATGTGATCCGTCGGGTATTCGAACAGCCGGCGCATCGCTGCGATGATACGCCGCGGATCGCCAACTGATTGCCTCTTGAGCAGGTCATTTGCCGCGCAGGTAGGGCATGACGACTGCGTCGATCATCGGAGTGAACCAGTCAGCAGCGACGGTCGTCAGGTGGTTGATGTCGCGAAACATCAAGATGTCGCCGATGATCAGCGGGCAATCCGTCTCCGTGCACAGCCAGTCCGAGGTGTCGACGAAACGAGCGCCGTTCTGCTGCGCTACATCACGCTCCACCGCGAGCTTGCCGCTCTCGATCGCGTCGGATCGTGGGTTGATGCAGGCCTTGACATCGGTCAGATGGGCTGACAGGCAGGTCGCCGGGTCAGTGCGCGAATCGGGATTGTCGCCGAGCACCAGAAGTCGCGGCGTGAGGTCCTTCAATCTGCCGAGCGTTGTGTTGAACCCGCTCCGCCATTCCTGATCGGTGTTGGGATAGTGCCTTGAACCGGTGACGATCACCAGATCCGGGTGTTCATCAGCAATGAACTGCACGGCCTTGTCGCGCCACTTCGGACAGGTCCGGGCCAACGTTGCTGTCGGTATCGAGACCGAGGCCGCGGGGCACCCGCCCTTCGCCAGCACGATCAACTGCAACCCTTCCCGATCGGCGATCGTTTGCAACGGGGGGAACCACTGCGCCGCGTGAGAGTCGCCGATGAGGGCAACCTTGATCGACGATGACTTGTCGCCATACCGGCACGTGTTGAGCTTGTCGTCGACACCGATCGCGACGCACCCATCGCCGTACACTGCCGGCCGATCGTCGAAGAGTCTGGCGAGTGACGGCCGCAAGTTGCTGGGCACTGCCACTGTGGTCAAACCCTGCAGCAGCACGGTCTTGTTAGCGGCAACGAGACTTGCCAGATCACTGCCCACCAAGCCGGCGGCAGGGGTAGCGGTTGCGGTCGCGCCAGATGGAGCGCCCGCTGGCGCGCCGGGCGAGATGCTGGTCGTCGTCGCGGCAAGGTTCAGCACCGGCGCGGCCGCTGCGGTTCCGCCGTCGAAGTGTCGCGGTAGCGCCAGTGAGATCGTCCCGACCAACAGCACGGTTGCGCAGAGCGCGGCGCCTAGCGTCAGGCCGCGGCGGGCGTGCGATGAGATCCACGTCGAGTGACGAACGGGATCCTCGACGAGTCGCAGCGATGCGGCAGCCAGTGCCAGAGCGAACCCGATCGCGATGAATCGTTGCGCCAGGCTCAACGGGCCCCATCTGGCTTCCGCGAGCACCAGCGCCGGCCAATGCCACAGGTAGATCGCGTATGACCGCCGCCCGATCCACTGCAGCACTTGATGGCGCAGAATGGCGACCGGCGCGAACGGTGCAGCGTCGCTTCCCCCGGACACGACGATCAGCGCCGTACCGAGCACCGGCAGCAACGCGGCCGACCCAGGAAAGGCGATGGAGCCGTCGAACGTGAGCACGGCTGTCGCGACACCGGCCACGCCGATCCATCCGGCGACAGCACGCGCTTGTGGCGAGACCAGTTGCCACGCTGTGCCTCCCGCGGCGATCAGTCCACCGATGGCGAGCTCCCACATCCGCGAGGGCAGGAGGTAGAACGCGCCCGTCGGATGCGTGCGCGTCATCCAGATGCAGATGAGGAACGACGCCACTGCGACGAGGCCCATCATCGTTGTCACGAGACGCCGGTACTTCCGCGGCCGTCGGGAGAGCCCGAGCAGCGTCAGCGGCCAGAACAAATAGAATTGCTCCTCGACCGCCAGTGACCAGAAGTGCAGCAGCGGTGATGGTGTGCGGCCCAGTTGCGACGCGAAGTAATCGCCGAGCCGACCGGCGAACACGAAGTTGACGACAAACGCTCCGGCGGCGACCGCGTCGGTCGCGAGTGGGCGTTGCGCGATCGGCGCCAGCATCACCTGCGATGCGATGACCGTGACGACGACGACGACACACGACGCGGGTAGCAGCCGCCGAGCCCGTCTCGCCCAGAAACGAGGCAGGGAGATGGTGCCCGTTGTTGCCACCTCACGCAGGAGCAATCTGGTGATCAGGAAGCCCGAGAGCACGAAGAACACGTCGACTCCGACGTACCCGCCGGCGAACCGGGCGATCCGTGCGTGGAAGAGCACGACGGCGATGACGGCTACGGCCCGTAACCCCTCGATATCGGGCCGGAATTCGTCGTTCTCGCGAGCCGTCATGACCCCCGAATCATCGCAGCCTGTGGATATCTGTGCATAAACACTGCCTGTTCACCTTCTGTCCCCAGAGAATTCAGTCTGAATTCAGTGGTTTTACCCCTTCCTCCCCACAGGCAAGAGCCTTTAACGTTCACGCCCGTAGCTAGCAGCCGTGTGAGGAGCGGATGGGCAGCAATCGCTCGGTCGATTCGGGGTTTGCTGCGGGGTAGGGAGACTCTAAACCTGCGACCTCACGCCGTTGCTGGCCGTTCGGTGGGAAAGATTCGTCAAGAATCTTTCCCACCGAATGTGAGCGATAGCATTGACATGGGTGTAACTACAGTGCTGTAATCTCACAACAGCTTGTGGCGGGTCAAGGCAGTGGGACGCCTTCGCCACCACATCTTGTGGTTCATCCACCGAATCGATACCGTCTCTACGACTCCCAAAGGAGCTCCACATGTCACTGGCGCCGGAACGTCTGGCAATCGGGATCACCCGTCATTTCACCTCGCCTGGTGTGCGCCCGTACGACCAGGTCCAGTGGGAGCGCCGCGACTCGCGTATCACCAATTGGAAAGACGGCACCGTCGCGTTCGAGCAACTCGGCGTCGAGTTCCCGGTCAGTTGGTCCCTCAACGCCACCAACATTGTCGCCCAGAAGTATTTCCGCGGCAGCCTCGGCACCCCGCAGCGCGAGTCGTCGCTGCGCCAGGTCATCGACCGTGTCGCCGACACCATCTCGCGTTGGGGCGTCGATGGCGGATACTTCGTCAACCCGCACGAGGTCGAGGCCTTCAATGACGAGTTGAAGTACATCCTCGTCACGCAACGCGCTGCGTTCAACAGCCCGGTGTGGTTCAACATCGGCGTCAAGGGTGTGCCGCAGCAGGCCAGCGCGTGCTTCATCCTCGCCGTCGAAGACACGATGGACGGCATCCTCAACTGGTATCGCGAAGAAGGTGTCATCTTCAAGGGTGGCTCGGGATCCGGCATCAACCTGTCCAACATCCGGTCCAGTTACGAACTGCTCAACGGTGGGGGCACGGCCAGCGGGCCGGTCAGCTTCATGCGTGGAGCCGATGCTTCGGCCGGCACGATCAAGAGCGGCGGCAAGACCCGCCGCGCCGCGAAGATGGTCATCCTCAACGTCGATCATCCCGACATCGAGGAGTTCGTGTGGTGCAAGGCGAAGGAGGAGCGCAAGGCGCGCGTGCTGCGCGACGCCGGCTTCGACATGGACCTCGACGGATCCGACAGCTTCAGCATCCAGTACCAGAACGCCAACAACTCGGTCCGCGTCAGCGACGAGTTCATGCAGGCCGTCATCGACGACACCGATTGGAACCTCTACGCGGTGAAGGATGGTTCTGTCGTTCGAACCGTTCGGGCCCGCGACCTGTGGCGTGAGCTCGCAACGGCATCGTGGGAATGCGCCGATCCCGGCCTGCAGTTCGACACGACGATCAACAAGTGGCACACCGCTCACGCGACGGGCCGAATCAACGGTTCCAACCCGTGCAGTGAGTACATGCACCTCGACAACTCGGCATGCAACCTGGCCTCGATCAACCTGTTGCACTACCTCGACGAGGAAGGCAACTTCGACGTCGAGTCCTACATGCACACCATCGAGGTCATCTTCACCGCACAAGAGATCCTCGTTGGTCGCGCCGACTACCCGACCGAGAAGATCGCCGAGACCAGTCGGCAGTTCCGCCAACTCGGCATCGGTTACGCCAACCTTGGTGCGCTGTTGATGGCGCTTGGCCTGCCGTACGACTCGGTCGAGGGCCGTGCCTGGGCAGCAGCGCTCACAGCGCTGATGACGGGTCATGCCTATGCAACCAGCGCGAAGACCGCAAGTCGCATGGGTTCGTTCGCAGGGTTCGCCGACAACGAGCGGTACATGCTCAACGTGCTGCGCATGCACCGCGATGCCAGCTACCAGATCGAGGGCGCTGATGCGGTACCGACCGAGGTGATAGCCGCCAGTCAGCACGCATGGGAAGTGGCCGTGCGCGACGGCGAAGAGTACGGGGTGCGCAACAGCCAGGCGTCGGTCCTCGCTCCCACTGGAACTATCGGATTGATGATGGATTGCGACACGACCGGTATCGAGCCCGATCTCGGTTTGGTGAAGTTCAAGAAGCTAGTCGGCGGCGGCAACATGCAGATCGTCAACCAGACGGTGCCGCGTGCGCTGCGCAAGCTCGGCTACACGACGGCTCAGACCGACGACATCGTCGCCTACATCGACCGTGAGAAGACCATCGTCGGTGCGCCACATCTGTCCGCAGAACATGTGCCGGTGTTCGCCTGCTCCATGGGCGACAACACCATCCACTACGAAGGTCACGTACGGATGATGGGTGCCACCCAGCCGTTCCTGTCGGGTGCCATCTCGAAGACGGTCAACATGCCGGAAGAGGCGTCCATCGAAGACATCGAGGCTTTGCATCTGCTGTCGTGGCAGCTCGGCTTGAAGGCGGTCGCCGTGTACCGCGACAACTGCAAAGTCGGCCAGCCGTTGTCGACGGGCAAGAAAGATGGCGAGGGTGTCGACACACCGACGTCGATGGCCGCGACACAGGCCGTCGAGCGCATTGTCGAGAAGATCGTGCATCAGCCGGTTCGCCAGAAGCTGCCACGAACCCGCAATGCGCGCACGTTCGAGTTCCGCGTGGCTGACTGCAAGGGCTTCGCCAACATCGGCGAGTATGGCGACGGTCGTCCCGGTGAGATCTTTCTCACGGTGTCGAAGCAGGGCTCGACGCTCAGCGGAATCATGGACGCGTTCGCCAAGAGCATCAGCTATGGCTTGCAGTACGGCGTGCCGATGCGGGCGTTCGTCGAAGCATTCACCAACATGCGGTTCGAGCCTGCCGGCATGACCGACGATCCCGACATCCGTTTCGCCTCGTCGATCATGGACTATCTCTTCCGTCGTCTCGCACTCGAGTACTTGACCTACGACGAGCGCGCCGAGCTCGGCATCTTCTCGGTCGACGAGCGGTTGCAGCCCACGCTCCCTGGCGTCGAAGAGAGCGTCATCGAGACCCGCACGGGCACCGAGATCGCATCCGACCCGAAGAGCGTGCCATCAGCCGGCGAGCTGATGACGCAGCTCGAGCTCGGGGTCGCGCCGACGGCACCCAACAACGACATCACCAACCCGGGGGGGATCGTTCGTCCGGCGGCCGTACCAACGGCAAGCCCTCGCGCAAGTGATTCGCCGATGTGCATGCAGTGTGGCGTGCAGATGATCCGCGCCGGCTCATGCCACGCCTGCCCCAGCTGCGGTTCAACGAGCGGCTGCAGCTGATGATGCTCATCGAACCGAACGTGCTCGCTCGGACGGGTACGCGTGTCGAACAAGCGCACGGCATGTCCGAGGCTCCCGGGTTTCCGCGAGATAAAGCGCGATCGATCGCGCTTTCGCTCGCGGAGACCGTCGAACTCCTGGTGCTTGGCAGGTGCACACCCGTTACCGGATTCCCGGCTGCGCACGACCGGCAGGGCGATGTGGAACGACCTCAGGCAAACGTCCACTTCGTCGCGCCGTTCATCGGCGACGCGGTGGCGAGCCCGAAGGTCTGCTCGCACGCGATCCGGTAGAGGTTCCACGGCGGCGGTCCACCGCTGGGGGCGGTGTAAGGAGCCGTGAACGGTCCTCAACGGCGCGCCAGGGCATCGCGTCGTGACCATGCTGGTCGAGATTGACGGTCTTGACGGGTTCGGGATTCGTCATGATGCTTGACCTTTCTGTCGTTGTGGTGCGGTGCGATTTGCGCCGCTCACGACCAAACGAACGCAGTCGCCCCGAATCGACGTCAGCCGCGAAGAAGGAATTTCGGCGGGTACCCACCCGCCTCACTCGGCTGCGAGAGGAGCACCTCCGAAGCCGATCTCGTTGCCGTCGGGGTCCTGGTAAGACACCTTCCGCATGCCGTTTTCGTACGTGTCTCGGTGGGTGGGTTCGATCCCTCGTTCGGCGATCCGGGCAACGAGATCATCGAGATCACCGACGAGGATCGTGTGGACGGCGTGGCCAGCGTGCTCGATGTTCTGCTGGATGTAGATCGACCGCTGAGCAGCCAGTACCCACACGGCCTCGGTCTCAGACGGGAGAAAGGCCGGCTCGGTGCCGAAGAGCTGTACATACCAGGCCTTCGCGGTTTCGTAGGCGCTGACGTAGATCCCGGCGTAGAGATCGACCAAAGGCTGGTCGTCGACGAGCGCAACAGGAACGGGAGTCGTGACGACAGCGTTGCGAAGATGGACGATGTCCGCGCCGAGCCCTCGGAGCACCTGACAGGCCAGTCCCTCGACGTCGAGCACACCGAGCAGAACGTGCCCGGCGGTCACCTCTGGCTGTTGGTCTTTGCGCGAGAACCGGCCTGCTCGTTCGAGCGCCCGCTGTGCCCGGGGCGTGAAGGGCAACGCTTCGCTGTTCGGCGATCCAGCGTCTGCTCCCAACGCTTCGACCACCTTGTGGCGCGCAGCTATGAGACTTATTCCGGCCGCTCGCAGCACGTCAGCCGGCTCACCGTCATCGTCCGAGAGCAGTCCGAGGAGCAGATGCTCGGTGCCGACTCGTGGATGATCGAGCCTTCGTGCCTCCATCGTCGCCAGTGACACGACACGCTGAGCCCCGATGGAGTAGTTCTCGAGCACGAGAGGAACCGTACGACACAACGCGACCGCTGTACTCCGGCTGACACAGGTTCTGGTCGTGGCCACGGCGTCAAGCGCATTGCTGTTCGCGTTCGTCGCTTCACCGCGGACCGCACTATTTTGGTACAACTTCCCGCTCTTCGTGGCAGGCGCCGTCGTCGCAGTCGTTGTCGCATCGGTCGCCCTGCTGGCGCTTCGTCGATTCCGCACAACAACGCCTGCAACACTTGGTCGTGGACCGCATTTGGATAGCGGACGATGTACCTAACGAACGCTTCACTCTGTACACGCGCGGCAATGTCGGCGAGGTCTTCCCCCACGTGATGACGGCGCTGACCGGCACGCTGATCGGAGGTGTAATTCAGAAGGGACAGGTCGACCTCTTTGTCGAGATGGGAGTGCTGCGGCCCGACGAGGTCGTGGGCCCGTCGGTCGGCACAGGTGTGTTCGGTGGCTACCTCTACATGAATGGCTCCGCGATGCGGCTGTTCGGTGTCCGCATGCTGGGCATGTCGGCCAGCGATGCCGACGAGCAGGTCATGGGCAGCGCGACCGACATGCCGCCCTACCGGCCTGCCAAGGGTGATCGCAGCGTGCGGGCATCACTTCGACTCACTCGCTATTTGCTGAAGATGATGCGCTCACCCGACCTGCAACCTCTGGCCC
>JANMMQ010000065.1:0-11993 GCA_031373465.1 Ilumatobacteraceae bacterium
AGCGGCGCCGCGCCACATGACCGGACCCACTCGTCGTACGCCTGCCACATCGGCCGATGTGTGCGGTCGTACTCGGCGCGAAACGCGTCCCAGCCGGAGCGTTCGGCCGATGGCAAACCGCTGTAGGTCGGCGGCACGTCGGGCCCCTTCATCTCCAGCGGCTGACAGCTGACGATCCGCACGAACGGCGCGTACGCCGTGGTCAACGCCGGGAAACATGCGACGTTGTCTTCGACGATGACGTCAGGGCGTTGACGCCCGATGATCTCCTTCAGTTGCGGCTCGCAATACATCGCTCCATCGATGAGGGCTTGCCAGGTCGGCTGCATGAAGCCGCTGAGTTGGTCGAACGTCGACGTCCTGAACACGGGCTTGGTCGCACGGATGAAGTCGGTCCAGAACTGGCCTGCCGCTTGCTCGGGCGCGTCGGACAGCGGAGGTGGAGCGAGATCGACGAGATCCTCGACGAACCCGAGGGGCTCCAACTTGCCCGCCCATGATGCCTCCGCGGCGAACACGACCTTGTGGCCGCGCTTTCTCAACAGGTTGCCGATGCCGATGCAGTTGTTGGTCGGCCCGTAGGCGCTCTCCGGCATGAACAAGAAGGTGGCCATGGCTACCGTGCTAGCGTGACACCGGGCGCCTCTATCGAGCTGGCAGAACGGTTGCTCGGCGGGCGGTGTTCGAACGAGCGCCCGATCACGGTGGACCAGACCAACTACAGCGTCGTGGTGGACGACCGGATCGTCGTCAAATGGCTCCGTCCTCCCGTGCCTGCCCCACACCCCGGCGTCGACCTGGTCCGTCACCTGACAGAGACCGGCTTCACCGAAATGCCGGCGCTGATCGGCGTCGACGAACGCGATCTGCTCGTCCACGCCATCGTCACGACGTATCTGCCCAACGCGCTCGATGGCTGGGATTGGTTCGTCGACGACGTCGAGGCTTGGCTCGACGCCACGTTGCCGTTCGATGCGCTGGTCGCGTCGGGTCAGCGGATGGGCGCGATCGCTGCTCGGCTGCACACTGCGCTTGCCGATCTCCAACCCTCGCTCGTCAGCACAGTGCCGGTTGTCGATCAGGCGATGGCGGATATGCAGTTGGCCAAGGAACGCTTGGACGGATTGGAGTGGCTCGACGATGACCGGGTTGCGGCAGCGCTACAACCGTTGCGCGACGCCGGCCCAGTGAAGGGTCATCGGATCCACGGCGATCTGCACGCAGGTCAGTTCCTACTCGCCGGTGAGCAGCTGCTCGTGACGGACTTCGATGGAAACCCATTGCAGGATCTCGACAGTCGGGCGCAACCGCAGTCGCCGCTCCGCGATGTTGCCTCCGTCGTTCAATCGATCGCCCACGTCGGAGCCGTGGTCGTGAAGCGGCGGCGACCGGATCGCATGGCAGACGTCGGGCGGTTCGTCGCTGCAGCCACCAACGGTGCACTCGACGCCTATGGCGCTGAGCACGGCATCGATGCCGACCTGCTGCTGGCCTTTCGTGTTGCCCAGGAGCTGCACGAGTACGCATATTCGATTCGACACCTTCCACACTGGCGGTACGTCGCCGATGCGGCGCTGCCGGGTTTGCTTGCGCCGCGTTGAGAGGGATGGCCGGGCGGCGAGGCGGCCGACGGATAGGTTCGAGCCTCGTGGACCCCGCTGGCTTCCTCGCGGATCTCGAGGCAAAGCCAGCCGCGCTCCTCGGCTTGCTCGACAACCTGCCTGACTGGAACGGCGTCGGCACCGGGCCGATCGTGCTGACCGGCATGGGCTCATCGTTCTTCGCTGCCGACGTCGGCGGGCGACGACTGCGGCGGCACGGCATCGCCGCTGTCGCCGAACTGGCATCGGTCGAAGCGACCCATCCGCCGTCGCCCGAGCTCACCGTCATCGGCATCACAGCCTCGGGCGCAAGCGTCGAGACCGTTGGCCTGTTGGCGGCTCACGCAGGCGTCAGTCGCACGATCGCACTGACCAACGACGAGTCGGCGCCGCTACCGGCCGATCGCGCCGTCCTGATGCACGCCGGTGTCGAGGCCGGTGGCGTCGCCTGTCGCACCTATGTGCACACGCTGGTGGGGTTGCTGGCTCTCGAACAACACCTCAGCGGTGTCGATCTCCGACTCGGTGAACGTCTGCGCCGCAGCGCCGCCGCGATCGCCTATCTCCTCGACCGACGCGACGGCTGGCTGTCGCCCGTCGCCGACGCCGTCGATGGGACCGAAGGGCTCTGGCTGCTGGCGCCCGCGGAGCGGCTCGGGTCGGCGTTGCAGGGTGCCCTGATGGTTCGCGAAGGCCCGCGCCGCGCAGCAGATGGTTGTGAGACCGGCGACTGGAACCACGTCGATGTGTACCTGACGAAGACCCTCGACTACCGGGCTCTGTTGTTCAGTGGGTCGCGTTTCGACGGCGAGGCGCTCAACTGGATGATCGACCGTCGAAGCCACGTCGTGACGGTCGGGGCCGAGCCTGCCGGCGTCTCGGCCAGCGTTCGATATCCCGGCGACGACGATCCGATCGTTGCGCTGCTGACCGAGGTGCTGGTCGCCGAGCTGCTGGCGGCGAAGTGGTGGCTGGGGTAGCTATCGAGATCCGCCGGCGGTAATGATCCAGGGGTGCTCGGCACGTACGACTACCCGAAAAGCCACCGAATCTTCGAACTGATCTCGGTCGGTGCTTTCATCGGCTTCGCCGCTGCATTGATTCGGCGTGTCGTCTTGGAGGTCGGCGACCGGTTCTCGTGGCAGGTTGCCGCTCTGATCATCGTGCTGGTGCTGGCTGCCTATGCCGTTGCCGACCTGGCATCTGGGGTCGTGCACTTCCTGCTCGACAACTTCGGCTCGCCGGACACGCCGGTCATCGGCCAGAAGTTCGTCAAGCCGTTTCGCGATCATCACGTCGATCCCATGGCGATGACGCAGGGCGACTTCATCGCGGTCAATGCCGACAACGTGTTCATATGCCTTCCCGTGATCATCCCGGCGTTCTTCTTCCTCGACACCGCCGAGCATCCATATGGAGGTGTGTTCCTCGTCGGGCTCGTCGCCGGCGTGATCATGACCAACCAGTTGCACAAGTGGGCGCACATGCCAAGGGTGCCGCGCCTGGTGGCCGCAGCGCAGCGCAGCGGTGTCGTGCTGTCGAAAGAGCACCACTCGGTGCATCACTCGGGCGAATACGACAGCAACTACTGCATCACCTGGGGTCACCTTGATCTGCTGCTGAATCGCCTCGTGTCATTGCGCAAGAGGTAGCCGGACGCTGGCGTCGAGGCCGCCTCCGGGTCGATTGGCCACCGCAACCTCGCCGCCGCTGGCCTCTGCCAACTGACGCACGATCGCCAGTCCGAGCCCGGATCCGCCGCGGTCCGCGTTGGCAGCCCGCCAGAACCGATCGAAGGCATGTTGAAGCTGGTCAGTGGGCATGCCCGGACCCCGATCGCTGACGTGGATCGCTGCCCAACCGTTGTCGCGGACGGCCGAAACGGTGATCTCGTTGCCAGGTCCACTGGCGTTGAGGGCGTTGTCGATGAAGTTGTCGACGATCTGTTCGAGGGCCCCCGGTACAGCGTCTGCCGCTAGATCGTCGGCGGTATCCGCCGTAACGGTGACTCCGCGCTCGTCGGCGAGCGGCGACCAGATCGCCGCCCTCTCGGTGACGATCGCACCGACGTCGATCGATTCGGTCGAGACGGCCTTCTGATCGGCGCGTGCCAGCATCAGCAATCCTTCGACGAGACGTTGCAACCGCTCGGTCTCCTCGCTCGCCGCCTCGATGTCGCCGCGCGCTGTCACCGGGTCGGTGTCGATGTTGGCCGCAGCGCGCTCGAGTTGCAGCCGCAACGCGGTCAAGGGCGTGCGCAACTGGTGCGAGGCGTCGCCGGCGAACGAGCGCTGCCGTTCGACCAGCGTCGAGATGCGCTCGGTCATCGTGTTGAGGGACGCTGCCAGCCCTCGGATCTCGGGCGCCCCTTCGTCGATCACTGCCCGGCTGTAGAATTCACCAGCGGCTACGCGCTCCGTGGTGCGTTGGAGCCGTCGAAGCGGCCGCACGATGGTGCTCGCCATCAGCGCGGCGGCGAGCGCTGCCGTCGCCAGCGAGATCAATCCAACGGCGAGGATCCCGCGAACCTTGCTCGACACGCGATCGTCGATGGTCGATGCAGGATACGTGAGGCGGACGACCCCGATCGGCAGCGCTCCGGACAGGACGGGAACGGCAACGTAGACGATGTCGCCGCCCAGTGTTTCCGATGCCCTGCGGCCCGAGCTCGGATTTCCGGTGAGCGCGGTCGCGACCTCGGGACGAGTCGAGTAGTCGGCACCTCGCCGACCCTCATCGCCGGAGACCGCGATAGCGATGCCCGCGGCGTCGGTTATCACTACCTGCGCGCCTGTGCTGGCCCGGTACACGTCGACCGTCGATTGCAAGGCGTTGGGATCCGGCGTGCCCTGACGGGAGAGTGCATCTTCCGACCCGCCGGCGAGGATGAACGCGTCGCGCTCGATTCCTGCGAGGACGCGCTCGGATTCGACTCGACGAAGGTACTGCGCCAGTGGGATGTTCTGCGCCGCGAGGATCACGATCGTCACACCGACGAACGCGGCGATGAGCCGCCACCTCACGAGGGGGGTTCCAAGCGGAAGCCGACACCGCGAACGGCCTCGATCCATCCGTGATGGCCGAGCTTCTTGCGCAGCGAGGCGACGTGGGCATCGACGGTCTTCGTCGGGCCGTACCAATGGGCGTCCCAGACCGTTTCGAGGATCTCGGTGCGCGTGTGCACAGCGCCGACATCGTTGGCGAGGAACGACAGCAGATCGAACTCCTTGGCAGTGAGGGCGATCTCCTCACCGTCGATTCGCACGCGTCGGGTCCGTCGATCCAACTCCATCTGACCAATCGTCTGTGCAGCCGCGCTGTCGCGATCGTCGTCGTTCGGCGGGCCGTCGAGAGTTCGGCGGGCGACGGCACGAATTCGGGCGACGAGCTCGCGAAGGCTGAACGGCTTGGTCACGTAGTCGTCGGCGCCGAGCTCGAGACCGAGCACGCGGTCGAACTCCTCGCTTCGGGCCGTCAGCATGATGATCGGCATCGTTGCCGAGCGTTGCCTCAGCTCACGGCACACATCGCGGCCGTCCATGTCGGGCAACCCGAGGTCGAGCAGAACGAGCTCGTGGCCTCGCACGGCCAGCGCGCCTACACCGGTGGAGACGTGCACGACCGTGTGGCCCGCTGCCGTGAGACCTTCGACCAGCGTGTCGGCGATCGCCTTGTCGTCCTCGACCAGCAGCAGCTTCACGCAGTCATTGTGACAAGCGGGCCGAGCGCCGCAGTCGTTCTTGGACAAATCTTGGATATTCGCGACCCGTCCCTTGGGAGGTGTCCTCGTACCTTGTGACCCAGCGATCGGTGCGATCGCTACGACGGAAGGTACGAAGATGAAGACACGAGTTGCCATGATGCTCTCGATCTCAGGAGTTCTGGTTGCCGGTTCGGCAGCGGCGCTGGTCAATACGCAGGTGCTTACGGGCAACGCCTCGCCGTCCGCGTTCTCGGTCGAGCCGACATCGCCGTCGGTGACCGCTGCGACGGCGGGGACACAGGAGCCAGTCGCCACTACGACCGTGGCAACGATCCCAGCGGTGGCGGCGAATCCCCACGTTGCCGCTGCCGCGTCCTCGACCCAGGCCGTGTACCTGATCGGCAACGCCGGTTCGGTATCCCTCGACACATCGGGTGGTGTATTGACGATCGTCGGCGTCACGCCGGCGTCCGGGTGGACGGTCACGAAGTCAGAGGCGGACGACGCTGGGACCGTCGAGATCAAGTTGCAGTCGGGAAGCATCGAGGTCGAGTTCCACGCCAACCTTCTGTTCGGCGTCGTGACGACGTCGGTCGAATCCGGCGACGCGTCGGTAACGAGCAACTCAGCAACGAGCAACTCGGTCGATGACCACGGCGGCGGGGACGACAGCGGCAGCGATGACTGAGCCCGTCTCCCCATCAGCGGCGGAGCGCCTCGCCGCGCTGCGCGCCCCCTCCAAGGAGCGTGGCAAGCCGGCGCACACATGGAAGATCCTGACGGCGGGCATGTCCACGTCGGCCATGTTCGGTCTCGTCGCAGCCATGGGTTGGGGCGGGACGGCACACAGCACAGCGTTACCCCCCGACACGGCTGTGCAGATCGTGCCGTCCGCCCCGGTCGCGACAATTCCCGTCGCGACGATTCCGGTTGCGACTCCGGTCACGACCGTGGCGCCCCGAGGTGTCACGCCCGCCGCTGCACCCGTGATCCCCGTGATCCCCGCAACCGAGCCTCCCACGACCGCAGCGCCGGTGGCCATCCCGGTCGCCGTGCCGGCTCCCCAAGCTCAGCCGACCAAGCGAAGCGTGACGAACAAGGCCGCCTCGAACACAGCGACAAAGTCCTCGAGCTGATCCGTTGAGCCCTCGGACTTACGTTGGATCGTGGAGGGCCATGGGGTCGTCCGTGGATGTGGTCGTGGTCGGAGGGTCGTCCGAATTGCTCGGGCAGGCCATGGAAGACATCGCTCACCTCGAACGATGCTGGAGCCGCTTCCTGCCCGACAGCGACATCAGCCGCCTGAACAACGCTGCAGGCTCCCTCCTCCAGGTCGACCCGTCGACGATCGTGCTGCTGCAGGCGATGGTCGATGGCTGGCGAGCGACCGGCGGCGCGTTCGACCCGACGTTGCTCGCTCCGCTGGTGGGTCTCGGCTATGCAGCCAGCTGGCACGATCCCGCCGCCGTCACGTCGCTGCCCAGTGGTGCGTCGCTGCGCGGCAATCTCGACGAGCTGATGATCGATGCCGCTAACAACGTCGTCGTTTCGCCGAACGGGTTGTGCCTCGATCCAGGAGGAATCGGCAAAGGCTTGGCCGCGGATCTCGTTGTCGGGCGGCTGCTCGATGCGGGCGCGGACGGTGCATCGGGTTCGATCGGCGGCGACGTCTGCGTGCGCGGAGCGGCACCCCAACCGGGTGGATGGCTCGTCGGAGTGGCGGATCCCGACGATGATTCCGTCGAGGTTGACCAATTGGCGATTGTCGCCGGTGGTGTTGCCACGTCGGGGACGTTTCGTCGCCGCTGGACCGCAGCGGACGGTGGGGTCCTGCACCATCTCCTCGATCCCGCGACGGGACGACCGGCGCATCATCAACGTGAGATCGTGGCCGTCACCGTCATTGCGGGTACCGCTGCATGGGCGGAAGTCTGGACAAAGGCGGCGATGATGCGCGGCGCAGCCGGCCTGGCAGCGCTCGACGAGCTGGGACTGGGCGCGCACCTGACGTACGCGGACATGACGACCGAGGCCAACACGGCGTGGTCGACCTATGCGACTCAGGCGAGCAGCGGGGCGACCTCGTTGGCGATGAAGTCGATGTGATCGAGGTCTGACAGGTGGCCGTCGTCGACGTACTTGCGGAAGTGGGTGTCGAGGCGAGCGAGTCGCTCGGCCGACATGCCTACGTCGCTTGGGTCACCTTCGAGCTGCAGCGTTGTAATCGGTGGGCATTCTTGTACGGCGTCATGTCGATGCCGGGATATCGAACTTCCATGTCAGCAATCGTCTGCTCCGTCCAATAGGGATGACCCGGCGCCGGGATGTCGAGCAATGTTCGCGTATCGGGGTCGACATTGGTGACGAACTCGATCATCTCCGGACGCTGTCCGAGGTGGCCGAACGCGTGCTTGTTGGTCCAGCTGGCATCGGCGGCTTTGTAGTCGGCCAAGACCGTGAAACGCGACGCGGTCGGCGATGTCAACGACGTCCCCCGATGGAAGACCTCAGTCGAGTAGACGAGCGTCGACCCGGCGCGCCCGCAGGCCAAGACCTCCCGGTCACGCAGCTCGCCGGGCTCGGTGCGTCGCTGGCCCAGAGGGATGTGCGCCGAATACCGCTTCGGGACTGCAGCGGTTGCTCCGTTGCCCTCGTCCACGTCGCACAGATAGGTGAAGGTCGTCACCTGCATCCACCGTCGCTTGGTGCTCGGCACCACCAGGGTGTGGTTGCCGAAGTCGCGGTGATGGTGCTGGTCGTAGTCGGCGTTCCCGGCGTACTTCGCCCACAACTCACCCTTGTAGAGCCTGATGTCGTCGACACCCAGGATCTGGCGAACGATCGCCAGGATGCGCGGGTGGGCGACGAGACGGTTGAGCTCCGGCGACGCCCACGGAAAATTGGTCAGTCCTGCAAATGGGCTGTTCGTCAGGTCTGTGTAGGCGCCCGGGTTGGCGAAGTACTGCTCGGAGGAGGGCACGTTCTCCCAGACGCCGCGCTGCAGAACGTCGACCTCGTCGGCGCACAGCACGTCGGGGACCAGCACGAATCCATCGGTGTGGAAGCAGTCGAGCTGCTGTTCGGTCAACACCGGCCCAGTCTGGCACCAGTCCACATTTCCAGTCCTGCCGAATCGTCCGTGACGAAATGGGATTTCGGCCAGACCGAGTTTCGTCACGGACGATTCGGAAGGGGTTTGGGTGGGGAGTGCTTTCCGGACCCGAAACCGAGCCGAAACTTGAGTCGAGAGGACTCAAGTTTCCTTCCTCATGAGTTGCATCGGCCCCCAGGCGGACCGTAAACTTGCGTCAGGTTCACTCAACATCCGTTCCTATACCTCAATACCAGTTCAAGGAGAAAACCCCATGGCCAAGGCAGTCGGAATCGACCTCGGTACTACCAACTCGGTCGTCGCAGTCCTCGAAGGCGGCGATCCGGTCGTCATCCCCAACTCCGAAGGTGCTCGCACGACACCCTCCGTCGTCGCTTTTTCGAAGGCCGGCGAAGTGCTGGTCGGCGAGGTCGCCAAGCGCCAGGCCATCACCAACTCCGACCGCACGTTCCGCAGCATCAAGCGGCACATGGGTGAGGGTTGGAAGAGCCCCGACATCGACGGCAAGCAGTACACGGCGCAAGAGATCAGTGCCCGCACCCTGATGAAGTTGAAGCGCGACGCCGAGGCATATCTGGGCGACACCGTCACCCAGGCGGTCATCACCGTTCCCGCCTACTTCGACGATGCCCAGCGCACAGCCACCAAGGAAGCCGGCGCCATTGCCGGCCTCGAGGTGCTGCGCATCATCAACGAGCCGACTGCCGCCGCGCTCGCCTATGGCCTCGACAAGAGCGCCGAGGATGAGAAGGTCCTCGTGTTCGACCTCGGCGGCGGCACGTTCGACGTGTCGGTGTTGGAGATCGGCGATGGCGTCTTCGAAGTCAAGAGCACTCACGGCGACACCCACCTCGGTGGCGACGACTGGGATCAGCGGATCATCGACTGGCTCGTCCAGCAGTTCAAAGCGGCGCACGGCGTCGATCTTTCTGCCGACCGCATGGCCGGGCAGCGACTCAAAGAAGCCGCTGAAAAGGCCAAGATCGAGCTCAGCCAGGTGCAACAGACGCAGATCAACCTGCCGTTCATCACCGCCACAGCCGAAGGCCCGCTGCACCTCGACGAGTCGCTCAGCCGTGCCAAGTTCCAGGAGATGACGGCCGACCTCATCGAGCGCTGCCGCATCCCGTTCGAGCAGGCGTTGAAGGACGCCGGCATCAGCAAGGGCGAGCTCAACCACGTGATCCTCGTCGGTGGCTCCACGCGCATGCCTGCTGTGGTCGAACTGGTCCTCAGCCTCACTGGCAAGGAGCCGAACAAGAGCGTCAACCCAGACGAGGTCGTCGCTGTCGGCGCGGCCGTCCAGGCCGGCGTGCTGCGCGGCGATGTGAAGGACGTGCTGCTGCTCGACGTCACCCCGCTGAGCCTCGGTATCGAGACCAAGGGTGGCGTGATGACCAAGTTGATCGAGCGCAACACCACGATTCCGACCAAGCGCACCGAAGTGTTCACCACGGCCGACGACATGCAGCCGAGCGTGGAGATTCACGTGCTGCAGGGCGAGCGCGAGATGGCCGGGTACAACAAGACGCTCGGCAAGTTCCAACTCGTCGACCTGCCGCCCGCCCCTCGGGGAGTGCCACAGATCGAGGTCACGTTCGACATCGATGCCAACGGCATCGTGCACGTCAGCGCGAAGGACCGCGCCACCGGCAAGGAGCAGTCGATGACCATCACCGGTCAGTCGACCCTCGACAAGAAGGACATCGACCAGATGATCCGCGATGCCGAAGCTCACGCCGAAGACGACCGCAAGCGTCGCGAAGAGGCCGAGATTCGCAACAACGCCGACTCGCTGGTGTACCAGATGGAGAAGGTGCTGCGCGACAACTCCGACAAGGTCGACGAAGCCGAGAAGGCAACCGTCGAAGGTCCGCTCGCCGAGCTGAAGACCGCGCTCGCGGGCAACGACGTCGAGGTAATTCGCGCCGCCCATGAGAAGCTGACGACCGCCAGCCAGGCGTTCAGCCAGAAGCTCTACGAGTCGGCAGCGCGCGACCAGAACGCCGCGGGCACGTCGGCATCCGGGCAGACCGGTGAGGCGACCAGCAACGACGATGACATCGTCGACGCAGAAATTGTGGACGAAGCGTGAGTGACATCTCCGGCTCCTCGCGCCCGTCGTCGGAGGTTCCTGTCACCGGAGAAGATCCTCCCACTTCGCCTACGGCTCGTGGGCCCCTCCTTCCTCCGGCGCCACCCTCCGCCGACTCCGCCGACTCCGCCTCCGAATCGTCCTCCGACACTTCTGAGGCTGAAGCTGAAACCTCTGAACCCACTGAGCTCGAAGTGGCTCTCCTCGAACGGGATGAGTGGATGGCTCGGGCTCAGCGGATTGCTGCTGATTATGAGAACTATCGGCGGCGCCTTGCTACGCAGCGCAATGAGGACATCGACCGGGCGACCGGGCGATTGGCCGAAGCGCTGCTGCCGGTCCTCGACGCCTGCGAGGCCGCGTTCTTGCAGCATCCAGCCGAGATCGAGCCGTTGTTCAACCTGATGCTCAGCGAGCTGAAGAAGCAGGGGCTCGAGTCGATGAACCTGCACGAGCAGCCTTTCGATCCGCATCTTACCGATGCGGTGATGCACGAGCCCGGTGAGGGTGAGCCCGTTGTCAGCGAGGTCCTGCGATCCGGTTACACCTGGAACGGCAAGGTTCTCCGGCCGGCGATGGTCAAGGTCCGCGGCTGACGCTGGGCCACGGGGGTCTGCGATCGGGAATCGCAGTGAACGTACAGGGAGGTGATGATCTATGACGGCGCAACGTGATTGGTACGAGAAGGACTACTACAAGGTCCTCGGTATCAGCGACGACGCGACCCCGAAGGACATCACCAAGGCGTACCGCAAGCTCGCGCGCGGCAGCCACCCCGACACTCACCCCGGCGACGACGCGGCCGAGGACCGGTTCAAGGAAGTCAGCGCCGCATACGACGTGTTGGGCGACGAAGCCAAGCGCAAGGAATACGACGAGGTCCGCAAACTCGGCCCGATCGGGGGCTTCCAAGGAGGTCCGGGTGGTCCCGCCGGCGGGTACAACTTCAACGTCGGCAGCGAGGGCCTCGGCGACATCCTCGGGCAGATGTTCGGCCGCGGTCGACGCGGTGGTGGCCCATCAGCATCGGCGGGCCCGCAACGCGGCGCCGACGTCGAGGCAACGCTCAACCTCGATTTCGCCGATGCGGCCACAGGCCTCACAACCACCCTCTACCTCACCAGCGACGCGCAGTGCGGCACGTGCCACGGCAGCGGCGCCAAACCCGGAACGCAACCGAAGGTCTGTTCGAATTGCGGCGGGCGCGGCGTCGTCGACGAGAACCAGGGACTGTTCTCGTTCTCGTCACCGTGCCGGGTCTGCGGAGGCCGGGGTGTCATCGTCACCGATCCGTGCCCCACGTGCCACGGGAGCGGCACCGAACGGCGCCCGCGCGAGGTACAGGCGCGCATACCGGCCGGCGTTGCCGACGGCCAGAAGATCCGACTGAAAGGGCGCGGCGCCCCTGGCCGCAACGGCGGCCCGCCAGGAGACCTCATTGTCGAATGCCACGTGTCCGGTCACCGCCTGTTCGGTCGCGAT
>JANMMQ010000564.1:0-3807 GCA_031373465.1 Ilumatobacteraceae bacterium
CGCCACACTCCCAAATATTCCTAAACCTGCTAGATAAATCTTATTCATCATAATAATTAAAAAATAAAGTTTCCAGTTTGATTTAGGGCTGAAGCTGTAATGTTGTTGCCGTAGCGCAGCGCGCTGGTGCCGAGCGCCGACCAGCTTGATCGTCGCGCCATCGCGATCGAGAGGAGTCCTGCCGGCCATCGCCGCCGGCTCTGTCCACCAAGTGCTCGATCGCCTCGGGGCTCGCCAACGTGCCCTCGGCTTCGAGACCGCGCTTGACCAAGGTCTCGATTGCCTCCCGGTCGAGCGGGTCGAGGCGGAAGAGCGTGCTGCGGCTACGCAATGGAGGGTTGACTTCGAAGAACGGGTTCTCCGTCGTCGCTCCAATCATCGTCAGCGTTCCATCCTCGACCGCCGGTAGCAGCCCGTCCTGCTGGGCCTTGTTGAACCTGTGGATCTCGTCGAGGAACAGGATCGTTCCCCTGCC
This sequence comes from Ilumatobacteraceae bacterium, assembly GCA_031373465.1. Taxonomy (GTDB): domain Bacteria; phylum Actinomycetota; class Acidimicrobiia; order Acidimicrobiales; family Ilumatobacteraceae; genus JAENVT01. The sequence continues at coordinate 476 of JANMMQ010000564.1, forward strand.
CTGTTCGCCAAGTCGCTGACGGGCCCTTTCGATCACATCACGCACATCCTTGATGCCGGCATTTACGGCGCTCATCTGTTCGAAGACGCGTTTGGTGCTGCCGGCAACCGCGAGGGCCAAGGTGGTCTTGCCGGTACCCGGTGGTCCCCAGAAGATCGCGCTGGTCAACCGGTCCTGCTCGACCAGGCGTCGCAGTGGCTTTCCCGGACCGACGAGGTGGTCTTGGCCGACCACATCATCGAGCGTGCGCGGGCGAAGGCGCGCTGCCAACGGCGCATGACTTCGGAGGTGTTGCTCCGCGGCGTCGGTGAAGAGATCGCTCACATGGTTCCCAACACCCGTTCGTATGCCGGTCGTCGGAAGTCGACAACGTTCTCGATCATCCAGCCGGGGTCCACCCAACGCCACGCGACGAACTCGCTGCCGTCGGGGCTCGGCGTGATGTCGGCGTCGAGCGCGTCGAAGATGAACCACTTCTGCACCTGACCGCGTCGGCGACCATCTCGACCATGCAGGCGCCTGACTTCCTCCGGCCATTCGTATGCCACCCATTCGGGGAACTCGACGCGGGCCACCACATCCGCTTCACCGAGACCGGTTTCCTCCATCAGTTCCCGCCACGCACAGACGATCGGCTCTTCGCCCTGGAACAGCCCACCCTGCGGGAGCTGCCAGCTCCCGGCCACGTCGGCACGCTCGAAGGCCAGGATGTCGGTGAGATTGGGGTGCCGGACAACGATCACGACCCCGGCTCTGAAGTACTGACCGCTCACCCGAGCCACGGTAGCGCCCGTCAGCGCACCCCCGCCCGACGACCACGTTTGGAGCCTCAGGACGACCCGAATAGGGTCCCCCGGTTACAAACGCTCGAGCGGGAGCGCGAGGAAGCGGCGGATTGTCGTGGCTATCTCGGAGTCGGACATGCGCCAGGTGATCTCGATCGGCACCCAGCCGTCGAGGACCAGATCGTTTTGGCGTCGTGCGTCGCTGTCGAGGTCGGTCGCCAGCATGTGCGATCCGAAGCCGTTTCCTTCGAGATACAGCCGACGGTCGGGCCACGCGAAATCGATTCGATATCGCCGCCTTCCGTAGCTGACACGGTGCTGATGAGCTGGACGAGGTAGCCCGTGTTCATCGATGAGTCGAGCGATTCGTGCTTCGAGGGCGCTCTCCCCCGAGTCATACCCGGGCAATCGTTGCGCCAGCACCGTCCGCAGGGTCGCCACGGATCGTCCAGGTGCAGGTCGTGTGCGATCGACTCGCGCGCGTAACTGTTCGAGCCTTAGCAGCTTGCGTCGCAGGAAGTCATCAACCACGTCCCCCAGCTCGGCAACTGTCATCGGTCCGCTCAGATCAATCACGGTCCGCAACGGTGACGTGCACAGCATCCCCTGACGTCGCACCAGATCGCCTTCCTCGAGGATTCCCGACCGATGCGAGACGACTCCCTCAAGCGCAATTGGGTGACCAAGATCTGAGATCACGTGGATCTGATCGATATCCGTGTTCCGTCCACCTAGCAGTGTGAGGGCCGTCCAATGGGACCCCGCAACGCCCCCTTCACGCGTGAGCAGTACAGCACGAACTGCTTGCTTCCACGAGGGCGGCGTACCGTTGACCACAGACACACCGCGTCGTACTTGGCGAAGTCTCCCGGACTCTCGCTCACGCTCCAGCTGGCGCTTGGTCTGCCCAGCGCCCTTCGCTGTGACGTTGGTGATCAAACCGTCGTGACACTCGGCCCAGCGAAATCGATCCATGATCGGCCCCTTCCCGCAGCGTTTGAAGGCGCAAGCCCCAATACGGGGCCGCAAGCTTCAGACGCACGTGTGTGGTGGCGGAGGGGAAGTCGGGTGGCGAATGTATCGTCGGCGGCCTGCGAAGAGGCGGCGCGATCTCTAGGTCTTTGGGGGGAGGAGGCGGATACCTAGATCGGCGAGTTGTTTGGGGTCGACCGGGGTTGGGGCGTTGGTCATGGGGTCGGTGCCGGACTGGGTCTTGGGGAAGGCGATGACCTCGCGGATGTTCTCTTCGCCGGCCAGGATCGCGACCAGGCGATCGATACCGAAGGCAAAGCCGCCGTGCGGCGGGGCACCATAGCGGAACGGGCTGAGGAAGAACCCGAAACGCTTGTTGGCTTCGTCGTCGCTGATGCCGAGCAGGCGGAAGATCCGCGACTGCATCTCGGGTTGATGGATTCGAATCGATCCTGAACCGAGCTCCCATCCGTTGAGCACGAGGTCATAGGCCTGGCTTCGCACCTTGAGAGGATCGGATTCGAGGAGGTGCACGTCGTCGGGATGAGGTTGTGTGAAGGGATGGTGCCCCGGCTTCGGGCGGCCGGTGACGGCGTCGACTCCGACGAACAACGGGAAATCGACAACCCACAGATAGCGATACGGGCCCTCATGGACCGGCGGGCGCCCGAGATCGTTGCGAAGCGTTCCGAGCACCTCGCATGCCATAGCCCACTCATCGGCGACGATCAGCAACAGATCACCCGGCTTGGCGTTCAGGCGCTCGATGACAGCGGCCTGCTCGGCGTCGCCGAGGAACTTGGCGACCGGCGACTCGAGCGAACCATCGGCAGCGACCTTCAACCACACCAGACCCTTCGCGCCCATCGACTTGGCCTTGTCGGTCAACGCGTCGAGCTTGTTGCGCCCGTACTCCGCTGCTTTGCCCTCGGCGTTGATCCCCTTGATCGTCGGCGCGCCTGCAAAGGCCTTGAACTCGGTGGCCGCGAACGCGTCGGTCAACTCGACCAGCTCCATTTCGAAGCGCATGTCGGGCTTGTCGGTGCCGAAGCGGTTCATCGCGTCGTGCCACGTGATCTTGACGATCTCGCCGGGATCCTGACCGGCGGACTTCGCCGCAGCGATCACGCTGGCCCCGATGGCTTCATGCACATCTTCTTGGCTGACAAAGCTCATCTCGGCGTCGAGCTGCATGAACTCGTACTGGCGGTCGGCGCGCAGATCCTCGTCGCGAAGGCAACGCGCGATCTGGTAGTAGCGATCGATCCCGGCGACCATGAGGAGTTGCTTGAAGAGCTGCGGGCTCTGTGGCAACGCGTAGAACGAACCGGGCTGCGGGCGACTGGGCACGATGAACTCCCGGGCACCCTCGGGTGTGCTGGGGACGAGCATCGGCGTTTCGACTTCGACGAAGCCCTGCTCCTCCATCGCCGTGCGGATGGCCGAGTTTGCTGAAGCGCGGATTCGAAGATTGCGTTGCATGCGCTCGCGGCGGATGTCGAGATACCGGTATTGCAACCGTGTCGTCTCGGCGACAGTGTCGGCGCGCTCGTTGATCGGGAACGGTGGCGCCTC
>JANMMQ010000100.1:0-2096 GCA_031373465.1 Ilumatobacteraceae bacterium
GATCTCGCGCTGTGCGGACTCCAAGGAGTCGCTGCCGTGGACCAGATTCTCGGTGAACAAGATGCCCAGGTCGCCGCGAATCGTGCCAGGTGCAGCCTTGCGCGGATTGGTGGCGCCCATCGCGCTGCGCACGACCTCCCAGGTGTCCTCTGGGCCCTCCAACACCAGTGCGACGACCGGGCCGCGGCTCATGAAGCTGACGAGATCGTCGTAGAAGCCCTTGCCGACGTGCTCTTCGTAGTGGCGGGCCAACGTGTCGGCGTCGAGCGTGCGCATGTCGAGGGCGACGATCTTCAAGCCTTTCGATTCGAGGCGCCGCAGCACCTCGCCGACGAGGCCACGTTCGACGGTGTCGGGCTTGAGGAGGACGAGGGTGCGATCAGACATGGCCGATGACGCTACCGGGTCAGACGATCTTGCGGAGGTGTGGCCGTGCCGCGCCGACGACGTAGAGCGAGCCGGTCACCAACACGGCGTCGTCATTCTGCGCGGCGCGGATCGCCCGGTCGCACGCATTCTCGACGGTGCCGCACTCGACCACCTCGTCGCAACCGAGATCCCGGGCTGCCGCAGCGAGGTCCGCCGAGGGCAGCCCGCGCGGTGTCGGTGCTGTGCACGTGTAGACGACATCGAACTCATCGGCCCGCAGCGCCGACAGCATCTCGCGAGGATCGCGGGCGCGCAGTATTCCGACGACGAGGATCTTGCGACCGGCTGGATCGAAATCGTCGAAGAACACCTGGGCGCACGAGTCCGCACCGGGCGGGTTGTGCGCGCCGTCGACGATCACCAGAGGTTGGTGGCCGAGCACCTCGAATCGCCCGGGCATTCGGACGTTGGCGAATCCTTCACGCACGATGTCGTCGGTGATCGGTGCCCCGAAGAAGGCCTCGACGGCGGTGAGCGCGACGATGGCGTTGTCGCCTTGGTGGCGGCCATGAAGCGGCACGAAGACATCGGTGAACATCGTCGTCGGCGTTCGCAGGTCGAGCATGCGACCGCCGAGGGCCAACTGATTCTCGAGCACATCGAATTGATCACCACGAAGCAGCACGCTCGCGCCGCCCGCATCGGTGAAGTTGTGCAGCAACTCGGGATCGGTCTCACCGACGACGACCACGCTTCCCGGCTTGATCACGCCGGCCTTCTCGGCAGCGATGTGCCCCTTGGTCGGACCGGCGAACTCGTTGTGATCCATGCCGATGTTCGTGATCACCGCGACCTGTGCATCGACCACGTTGGTCGCATCCCAGCGGCCGAGGACGCCGACTTCGACCACAGCAACATCGACAGCGAGGTCGGCGAACCAGCGAAAGGCCGCGGCGGTAGTCGCCTCGAAATAGGACGGCCGCACACCCGTCAGCATCTCGAGATCGGCAACCGCGGCGATCTGTTCCGCGAACTCTTCATCGCTGATCGGCTCGCCGTCCCGACTCATCCGCTCGTTCGGTCGTTCGAGGTGCGGGCTGGTGTAGGTCCCAACAGTGAGGCCGTGGGCCATCAACAGTCGCGTGATCATCTGCGAGGTCGAGCCCTTGCCGTTCGTGCCGGTCACATGTATCACGGGGTAAGCGAACTGCGGGTCACCCATAGCAGCGACGATCGTCTGCATCCGCTCGATCGTCGGCGACTCGATTCGCCCGGTCTTCTCGTAACTGGCGTGGGCGTCGAGATAAGCCAGCGCGTCGGAATAGGTCATGGTCGGGGCAGCGCGACGCTGCGCCTCATTGTCGCGTCAGCTGGCCTCGCGGCGAGGCCGCTTGGCCTTCGGCTCGCGAGGGACGAGCGTGGGGTTGGTCTTCTTCTGCACGGTGTCGACCTCGATCATCACGGTGCCGACATCACTGCGTCCGGGAAGCTCGTACATCGTGTTGAGCAACACCTCTTCGAGGATGGCCCGCAGGCCTCGCGCCCCGGTACCACGCAGCAACGCCTGGTCGGCAATCGCTTCGAGTGCCTCGCGCGTGAAGTCGAGCTCGACATCTTCGAAGTCGAACACCTTGCGGTACTGCTTGACCAACGAGTTCTTCGGCTCGGTGAGGATCTTGATGAGCGCGTCGCGATCGAGGCTGCGAACCGCGCCGATCATGGGGAGG
>JANMMQ010000114.1:0-6249 GCA_031373465.1 Ilumatobacteraceae bacterium
ACCGCATCGAGCGAGCCCAACTCCTCATGCATCACTGCTAGCAACTGCAGACCGACGTACCTCGCCGCCTCACGCGCCGCCGACAGATCGAGTGTGTCGCCGACCTTGCCCTTGATGAAGCTGCCGTCACCCAGGACGGGCCCGGCGCCGCTGAGGAAGAGCAGATCGCCGACACGTACCGCGCTGCGATACAGACCGGCGGGCGACATGAGTGCTGGAAGCTCGATACCGAGCTCGGTGAGCCGTGCTTGTGCTGACATGCCGCAAGTCTCGCGCGGACCGGGCGGGCGATATATCCCCAGCGAATCCACAGGTAGTTGGCACTAACCATCCACAGGGCCACTCGTTCACAATGGGGGCATGGCAATCAACATGCGCGATCCTGCTCTGCGGCCTCGGCGTCATGGCGAGTGCATAGAACCGGTCGATCGTCGAGCCCTCGAGCGCGCGGGTTGGCGGACGATGATGGACTACCGCGAGAACCACGTGCGGGGGCGCGACGGCCGATTGGTCGGCGTCGAGGCCGTGTGGATCGCCGAGGCCGAGCGATTCGACGGGATGATGGTCGTGGCGTCAGCGACGGGCGCGAACGTCGAAGAAGCGTGGGCCGCCCTGCGAGCTGACATCGATTCCTCTCGGTACCGAACGCTTTCGCGGGTCCGCTTGCGCGGACGGTGACAATGACTGCTGCTTGAGGAATATGTTGTATGTCGCAATCGTTGTGACAGCAACAAAGGAGTCACCATGTCCGTTTCGACCGCCACCGTCACCCGTCTCGTCAATGCGCAGCGTGCCGTCGAAGGCGACGGCTTCGTCGTCCGCCGACCGTTCCCCACTACTGCGCTGTCCTACATCGACCCGTTCCTGTTGTTCGACCACATGGGTCCGGCCGAATTTGCTCCGGGCGAGGGAGCCGGTACGCCGTGGCATCCTCATCGCGGCTTCGAGACCGTGACCTACCTGTTGGAAGGCGACCTCGAGCATCGCGACTCGATGGGCAACCATGGATATCTGCGAGACGGCGACACACAGTGGATGACAGCCGGCTCCGGCGTGCTCCACAAGGAGGGCCCGTCGGGCGCCGCGCAGAAAGCCGGCGGTCGTACCCACGGCCTGCAGCTCTGGGTCAACTTGCCGGCCGCTCTGAAGATGACGGCGCCGGCATACCAGGATCTGCGCGCCGACGAGAACGCCGTCGACGAGCGTCCGGGTGTCACCGTTCGGGTGATCGCCGGTGAGCTCTTCGGGCTGACCGGTCCGGGTCGCACCCGCACACCGATCTCGTACGCACACGTCACACTTGATGGCGAGGCTGCGGTTTCCACTCCCCTGCCAGACGGCCATGTCGTGCTCGCCTACTCGCTGACCGGCGGATTCCGCATCGGGGACACGGCGGTGGACGAGGGCGTGCTGGCGGTCATCGACGGCGACCAACTGACGATCACCGGCGTTGCCGAGCGGTCGGAGATCGTCGTCCTAACCGGCAAGCCCATCGGTGAGCCGGTCGCTCGATATGGACCGTTTGTCATGAACACCGACGACGAGGTCAGACAAGCGTTCATCGACTTCGATCACGGGCGGTTCGGCAGCCCCACGAACTGACGCCCGGCACTCAGGTTGCCGGCGCTCCCCTGCCAGACTGGCCCCATGCAGGAAACGGTGCGAGTCGGGTTGGTGGGCACAAGTTGGTGGGCAGATGCGATGTACCTGCCCGCGCTGGCCGACCATCCGCTCGGGCGGATCGTCGCCGTTTGCGGACGCGATCTGGAGCGGGCGAGCAGCGTCGCGGAAGCGTGGTCGATCTCGAAGGCATACAACGACTGGGAGAAGATGCTCGACAGCGGCGACGTGAATGCGGTGATCGTCGCCGCACCGAACGAGACCCACTATGCGATCAGCATGGCGGCGCTCGACCGCGATCTGCCCGTACTCTGCGAGAAGCCGCTCGGGATGAGTGTGTCGGAAGCGAATGAGATGGCCGATGCGGCTCGCCAGCGCAACGCGATCACGATGGTCCCGTTCACCTATCGATTCATGCCGACGAACCAGTTCGTCAAGCAACTGATCGACGATGGATACGTCGGCCGGCCGTATCACCTGAGCATGCGCTACTTCGCCGGGTACGCCCGCGACGGTGCATATGCATGGCGATTCGACGAATCGAAGGCAGGCTCGGGCATTCTCGGTGACCTCGGGTCACACTGGCTCGACATGGCCAGGTGGTTCCTCGGTGAGGTCACCGCGGTCAGTGCCCACAGCGATTGTTTCGTCGATCGCGACCCTCGTCCGGATGGCAGCAGCTACACCCAAGTGGAGGACAGCGCTGTCATCCTCGCCCGATTCGAGTCAGGCGCATCGGCAACGCTGGAGGTCAGGGCCGTCTGCTGGGAAGGGACACCGTTCGGACAGATCCACGAGCTCGATCTGCATGGCAGTGAAGGTACGCTGCACGCCCTCAACGATTGGGCCACCGTGCAGGAGGTACGCGGTGTGCGCGCCGATGAGACGGGCCCGGCCAAGCCGCTACCAATTCCTGACAGTGCGTGGAGCGGGGCGCCTCGTGATCAGGTGCACGACACGTATCGCCACATCTTCCGACGTACCGAGGCCATGACGCGTGGCTGGGTCACCGCGATCGCGCAGGGTCGGCACGTGGAGCCGGACTTCACCACGGGCGCCAGAATTCAAGAGCTCGTGGCCGCAGCCATCACCAGTGCTGCCACCGATGGATCCTGGCAGGCGTGTCCGGCGAACTCGCCGACTAACGCTCGCTGAGGGCGTTGCTGGCCCGCCAGGCTGCCTCGGCACGGTCGAGCCGTTCGGTGGCAACACCGCGCAACTTGATTGCCGCGCCGGCCACGAGCACGTTCATGAGTGCGAGCGTTCCGACATGACTGTCGAACGGGCCGGCTCCCGCGGCGGTGACGACGAGGGTTCGCTGCGAGCAGGCCGCCACGGGCGACAGCACGCTGTCGGCGATCGAAACGGTCCAGACCCCCGCCTGTGCGGCGGTACGAGCTGCATCGACCAGCCAGCGGTCGTAGCGGCGGAGATCGACCGTGACGAGCACGTCGCTCTCCTCCATCAAAGCAACCGTGCGGCGAACTGCGACGTCGTTGCCATCGACCAACCCCACGTTGCCCCGCAACGCCTGCAGATCGCCGACGAACTGCGCTGCGACCCCGCGTGACGCGTCGCCAGACAGGACGTGGATTCGTCGCACCGGGTCGGCGAGATGCTCGACGACATCGGCGAGCGCAACCTGGTCGAGCGCCCCGAGCGTGGATTGCACGTTCCCCAGTTCGAGCTGCAGATGGGTGTTCAGCGAATCGTGAACCGCGGGGTCGCGGATGCGTTCGGCCGCAGGTCGCAGCTGACTGGCCAGGTCCTGCTGCACCGATGCCTGCAGCGCGCTGAACCCTTCGAACCCCAATTTAGTAGCCAGGCGAACGACCGTCGCGGCCCCCGAGCCGGACCCTTCGGCAAGGTCTGCGACGGTCCCGAACGCAACAAGCTGCGGGTTGGCCAGCACCACCTCGGCGACGCGACGCTCCGCGTTCGTCAGGCTGGTGCTGGTCCGACCTATTCGATCCGCCACTTCCACGGCCGCGGAGCATAGTCCTTGACAAGTTCATGACACGTTTGTTTCTATCCATTACTAGAATGGAACATTCATTCCACACACCACGGAGCGCCAAAAGGACGAGATGAGCACGCCGACAGAACACGCCCAACCCATGAAGATCAAGTCGCCTCATTGGCCGATTCCGTCCATTCCCCCGTTCGAGCCCACGTCTGAGAGGTTCGTCAGCGAGGCAGGTTACGCGAGCCGCCTGCTGCCCTCGAGCGTTCACGACGGGCTGGTCGACTTCGCCGACAGCACCCACCGTTCGGGCGCGATGTTGCTCCGTGGACTGCCGGTCGGCGAGTTGCCCGGCACTCCCCTGACGCCGACGAGACCAGTCGGGAAGGAATCGGTCAGCGAGTTCACTCTGTTGACCGTCGCACGCCGGCTGGGCCAGCCGGTCGGCTATGAACCCGAGCACGGTGGCGACCTGGTACAGAACATCGCTCCCACCACGAGTGCGATCGATCGACAGGTGTCGACGTCGTCAAAGGTGCAGTTGATGTTCCACACGGAGGCGGCATTCCACCCACACCGCCCGCGGTATTTGTTGCTGCTGTGCCTGCGCGGTGACCCGGCCGCGCACACGACGCTGTCGTCGATCTTCGAGGTCTTGCCGCAACTCGACCCCGCTGTGGTCGACGTGCTGTTCGAGCCCCGCTTCCGCACGGCTGTCGATGAGAGCTACCTCGACGGGCAAAGCAACGTGCTCGGCCCACCGATGGCCGTGCTCAGCGGCGATCGGCGGCGTCCCTCGATGGTGTTCGACGCCGACCTGATGGTGGGCATCGACGAGGACGCCAACGAGGCTCTGCGCCTTCTCGGTGAGGCGACGCAAGCGTGTCATACATCGGTCGCGCTCGAATCGGGCGATCTGCTCATCGTCGATAACAACGTCGCGGTGCACGGACGCAGCCCGTTCGTGGCGAGGTTCGACGGTTCCGACCGTTGGCTCCAGCGCACCTTCGTCGTCAGTGACCTTGCACCCAGCGCTGGCGACCGACGAGGCAGGGTCATCACCACCCACTTCGGCATCTGATGTCCATCGGAGCAGAATGTCGGCCGTGACTGCCGACTTCGCACAGCGAATTGCCACCATGCCTCCCGCTCCGCTGCGGGCCTTCGCGAGCGACAACGCTGCGGGCGCGCACCCGGCGGTGATCGAGGCGATCGTCGCGGCCAACACCGGTCATGCGCTGGCGTACGGCGCGGACCGGTGGACGGCCGAAGCCGAGGCATCGTTTCGAGAGATGTTCGGCGCGCACACGGAAGCCTTCCTCGTGTGGAACGGCACGGGCGCCAACGTGATGGCGCTGGCGACCATGGTTCAGCCCGCCGATTTCATCGCCTGCACCCAGTGGGCCCACATCGCCGTCGACGAGACCGGTGCACCCGAACGCGCTCTCGGCGCCAAGGTCGTGCCGCTCGACGCCGCCGACGCCAAGCTGCGGCCAGAACAGATTGACGCGTTGGCTCGGTTCCAAGGCGACATGCATCACGCCCAACCCGGTGTCGTCTCCATCACCCAGAGCACGGAGCTCGGCACCGTGTACTCGCCCGATGAAGTCGCTGCGTTGTGCAACTCAGCGCACCGTCTCGGAATGGTCGTGCACATGGACGGCGCACGTCTCGCCAACGCGACGGCGGCGCTAGGCGGAACGGTCGCGGCGGTTCGCTCCTTCACTATCGACGCCGGCGTCGACGTCCTGTGCTTCGGTGGAACCAAGGCAGGACTGGCCGGCGGCGAGGCCGTTGTGTTCCTGAACCCTGAGCTGTCGAGGCGGGCCAAGTACATCCGCAAACAGGTCAACCAACTGCCATCGAAGATGCGCTTCGTCGCTGCGCAGTTCAACGCGCTGCTGCACGACGACCTGTGGATCCGCCTCGCCGAACATTCCAACGCGATGGGCCAGCGCCTGCACAGCCTGACGTCAGACATCCCGTCCGTCCTGCACGCCACGCGCCCCGTCGTGAACAGCGTGTTTCCCATCATTCCGCGCGACGCAATCAAGCCGTTGCAGGATTGGTGCTTCTTCTGGGATTGGGATGTCGACCAGTCGCAGGTCCGCTGGATGACATCGTGGGACACCACGACCGACGACATCGAGCGGTTCGCAGCGGGTGTGCGCCACCTACTCGTTTGAGCGCTCTAATCGCCGAATTCATTGCAATCTACAATTGACTCTTTGTCAACGCGCGCCATAGTCTGGCGGTGCTGACCGATCGGGTGCCCACGGGGCGGTACAGCACGAAATGCAGTACCGCAGACAGTCGAGGAGGGGGTTCAAATGGCCGCGGTGGAGATCTTCTTCCATCGAGTGCTCACGGACGATCGCTGGATGAACCAGGCAGCGTGCAAAGGGCTCACACACCTCTTCTTCCCTCCGCCCGCCGAACGGCCGCAGGCCCGTGATCGGCGAGAGGCTGCGGCGAAGTCCGTGTGTGCCAGTTGCATTGTTCACAGCGCGTGCCAGGAGTACGCCAGGACCAACCACGAATACGGATTCTGGGGTGGTGAGAGCGAAGACGAGCGCCACTCCGCCGGCTACCGCCTGATTGCTCCGATTGGTGTGAGAGCCCGCAACGTCGGTTAGGCCAGCGCCTACGATCGCCGCATGAGCGGC
>JANMMQ010000568.1:0-7161 GCA_031373465.1 Ilumatobacteraceae bacterium
TTGATGATGGCGACGACAGAGGCGGCAGCGACAGTGATGCCGAGCGCGGAGTAGCCCACCGCTCGCCAACTCACCTTCTGTAACTGTCCCATGCCGCCTACCTTGTGGCCGATGTTTCGGCGACGTTTACGGGTCGGAGCCTACAGGCGTTTCAGACCCTCTGTCCGTACGCACCACTGCTGGCAAACGCCAACGCGTCTGCGAGCGTCATCGGCTTCGCAAACAAAAATCCCTGCGCCATCTTGCATTCCAGCCGGCGCAGCTCGTCGAGTTGCGCCTCGGTCTCGACACCCTCCGCGATGGGTGCGAACCCGAGCTCGTGGGCGAGAGACAGGATCAACCTGACGAACTCGCTGCCACCGCGCTCGGTATCGAGACCGCTGATGAGGCTGCGATCGATCTTGACGAAGTCCGCGGCGAACTGCCGCAGGAGGGCGAGGTTCGAATACCCGGTCCCGAAGTCGTCGATGGCGATACGTACGCCGAGGCCGTGCAACTCGTCCAGTTGCGGCTTGGCTGCGACGATGTCGGCCATCACGATGTCTTCGGTGATTTCGACGGTGAGAGCAGATGCGCCGATGCCGGCGCGGGTGATGGCCTTCGCCACGTTCTCGACCAGGTTGCCATCATTGAGCTCCGCGGCCGACAGGTTGATCGACATGCTGAGGTTGGGTGCACGAAGCCGCAGCAACGACGCAGCGCGCGTGGCTTCGTTGAGCACGAACTCGCCGAGCTGCATCGAGAAGCCGGCCGTCTCGATGATCGGCATGAACTTGCCCGGCAGGATCAGGCCGCGCGTGGGGTGCTGCCAGCGGACCAAGGCCTCGAAACCGAGAACCTCGCGAGTGCCGGTGTTGACGATGGGTTGGTAGTGCAGCGACAGTTGGTTGTCGCGGAACGCGGCGCGGAGTTCGCGTTCCATGTCGAGCCTGTCGTCGACTTGGCGTCGCATGGTTTGATCGAACAGGGCCACTCGCCGTCGCCCGGCTTGCTTGGCTGCGTACATCGCCAAGTCGGCACGCTGAACGATCTCGTTGGCAGGGTCGCTGCCGATACCGAAGGCCACCCCCACGCTCATCGAGACCACGTGCTCTCGGCCATCGAGGCTGATCGGGGCTTTCACAGCGCTGAGCAGACGGTCGGCGATGGCTGCGACCTCGGCATCGGTGCCGATGTTGCGGCAGACCACGAGGAACTCGTCGCCGCCGAGTCGACCGACGATGTCGCCGCCGCGCGTTGCGGTCTGCAGGCGGTCGGCAACAACCTGCAGCAGGCGGTCACCGACGGAGTGGCCGAGGCTGTCGTTGACGACCTTGAAGTCGTCGAGGTCGCAGAACATCACAGCCATGCGCTCGCGGTCGCCGATCGTGTTGGTGAGGAGGTTGAAGAGCTGCTGCCGGTTCGGCAGGCCCGTCAGCGCGTCATGGCCGGCGTCGTGCGCCAGGCGGGCCTCTAGCCGCTTGCGATCCGAAAGGTCGCGATAGGTGACGGCGAACCCTTCGAGGTGACCCTGTTCGTCGCGGATTCCCACGGCGACGCCCGACATCGGATGACGCTCGCCGTCCTGGTCGACCATCTCGATCTCGCCGCTCCACGTGCCGCCGTCGCGGATGGCTTCGCCGATCTCGGCGAACATGGTCTCGCGGTACTCCTCGGGTATGAACTTGAGGGTGTCGTTGCGGTTGAGCGGGTTGGCTCCGAAGAATCGTTCGCCCGCCGGGTTGAGGTAGTTGGTGCCATCTCCGAACGAGGCGATCGCCACAAGGTCGGTCGTCGCGTCGGCGACGGCGCGGAAGCGCTCCATCTCACGGCGGCGCCCGACCTCGTCGTTCATGTCGCGAACGATCACCACGGTTCCGGTGTGCTGACCGTGGTCGTCGATCGCGGGTGCGGCGACGATCTGGACGTTGCGCCGACCGACGTTGGGCAGGTCCAGACGGCAGGCGTATGTCGCAGTCTCACCGTTGGCGACCTTGGCACTCAACTCGTCGAAGACGTGACGATCCTCGGGATCGAGGTACGTCCGGAGCGCTTCGAGGTCGTTCAGCGCAGGCGCCGAGTCGAGGAACTGGGAGATGCGCGCGTTCATGAACGAGTTCTCGAGCTCGGCACCGATCACGAGGATCCCGATGGGTGCCGTGTTCAATACGGTTCGCAGGTAGTTCTCACTGGTTCGTGCTCTTGCCGCGTCGCGCGTCGCCGTTGTCGCAGACAGGGTCGCCTGTTCGAGAGCGTCGGACACGAGTCCGGCCAGGATTCCGCCGATCAGCACGATCGGTACTCGCAGCAGGCCCGAGGTCACGCCGAAGACGGAGGTGGCTGCGATTCCGACACCGATTGCGTTGGCCAGCACGAACGGCCAGGCACGGCGAAGGCCGAAGACGAGCGGATAGCTGATTCCGAGGATCGAGAACCAGGGCACGAAGTCGACCAGGTGGTGCGACAGCGAGAGCGACGCTGCGATCAGCAACGCCGTCGCGACAGAGGCGCGAAGGATGCCCATTCGGGAGTTCGTGGGATAGACCGTGCCGAACAGACCCAGCGCGAGGCCGCCGATGGCCGCGATGAGAACCGGAACGGAAACGGGCCACACCGAGGTGCGCAGCAGGTAGTGCGTCGAGAGCGTCACGAGCAAGAGCGGCTCGCAACGCGAAACGAGCCATCGCACCTGCTCAGAGCGCGAGACCTCGGACCGATAGCCCAGTCGTGTCATCAATTGTCCGGTCGTTCGGGGATCCCGTCCTGGCACGAATAAAACACTACTGCACGTGGTGGACTTGACGCAATGGGTAGTTCCAATGGCGATCCCGACAGGTCGCCCAGATCGTGACTCATGGCCGTCGTCATACCGTCAACATCGTATTGACATGGGCCTGGAGACGGTCGATTCCGGTGCCTTTTGTCGCGCTGACCCACAGCACGTCGCCCTCGTCGAGCAAGCAGTCGCGGGCGAGTTGTTGTCGCCGGCCGGCCAGTTTCGATGGTTTGACCTTGTCGAGCTTCGTCGCCACGATCTGATATGGAACGCCGTTGGCCTGCAACCACGTCAGCATCTGCTGGTCGAGCTTCGTCGGGCCGATTTCGCCGTCTACCAGGACGAACACCAGGACCAACTGCTCACGTTCCAAGAGGTAACCCTCGATCATCGCCTGCCACGTGGCCCGCTCGCGACTTGGCACCGCTGCGTATCCGTAGCCGGGCAAGTCGACGACGGTCGCCTCGTTGGGCAGCACGAACATGTTGATCAGCTGGGTGCGTCCGGGCGTCTTGGAGACCTTGGCGAGCTGTCGGCGATTGGCCAGGGCGTTGATCAGCGAGGATTTACCGACGTTCGAACGGCCGACGAAGGCGACCTCTCCGGGCGAATCGGGCAGGTCGACATGGCGTTTGGCGGAGGTGACGAAGGTCAGCTGGAGTGGCACGAGCTACTGGGAGACGCTCTCGCCCCAGGCCTGCAATGTGGGTTGCAAGAGATCAGCGGACGGTGCCAATGCCCAGATCACGACGTTGCTGACACCGACAAGGAAGTAGGTGGTGCCGTCGGGGTCGCTCCAGGTCACGCCTTCCTGCGTGCCAATGGTCAGAGGCGTTGTCGGTATGTCGCTGGTAAGGAAGGGAGTGTCCTCCTCCAGCGAGCCCGGCGTCAGTGGATCCGTGTCGGATTCGAATGCAAACACTCGTCCCATGGGCTGGCCATCGGGACCAATGACGTCGACCCCGCTGATCTGACCCGACTGCGCGGCCATGAGCGGCGACAGGTCGAGCAACGCGTGAAAACCGTTCATCGCATCCTGCGACACGTCGGCAAACGTGTAGTCGCCAAGTGGAACGAGGGTGCTGGCTGACGCCAGGACCACCTTGTTGCCGAACGGAGCGGTGTCGACGGGAGCGGTGTCGACGGGGAACGTCTCGGGCGGCTGCGTCGCGATCGGAAGGGTCAGCGGGGTTGGCTCGGTCGTTGCCGGCGCGGCTTCGAACACCGGGTCGAGTCGGCAGCGACTGACCTCGAGGTTGTCGGCGAGGTCGTTGCTGCCCGCCGCTTGGTCGGTGAGCTTGCCGATCCTGCTGTCGACGGTGTCCTGGTCGCTCTCCTTGGCGGCTTTGGCAATTGCATCGAGCGTGTCGAGCTGGTCCTCGAAGCTGGCGATGAGGTCCTTCACATCGGACTCGAACGCCTTGTCACTGGTCGGGATCTTCAGCTTCTTGAGCTCATTGATCCCGTCCTCGTACAGCGCCGAGGCATCGGTGGCATTGCCGCGGACCTCGTCGAGCGATGTTGCCGCGTCGAGGTTGCCGATCCCCCGACCGATGGTTCGGCACACGCCGGCGAGCTGATCGCTGAACGCGTCCGCGGTCGGCGCCTGGCTGTCGCCGCCACACGATGCGATGACCGACGCGACGCAGAGCCATGCCGAGACGACCACCCGCTTGTTCATCAAGTCACCTCGTTCATTCGTTGGACAACCGTACAGCGCTTTGGCACGCGTCTCGGAGGATCAACCGTGGAGGAGCCGGTACGCCGCTGCCTCGATCTCGTCCTCGCTGAGGAGCATGAGCTTGGCTGCGTCGCCGAGCGGGATGAAGCTGTCTTTGCTCGTGACCCTGCCGATGCGAGTGACGATTCCCGCTTCGACGAGTGCGGTGACAACGCCTTCACTCCAGCCGCCGCTGGCACGAGTCTCGTCAGCGACCAGCACGGCGCGCGTGGCATGCGTCTGGTGGATCAGGTCCTCTATCGGCAACGGCGCGAGCCAGCGGAGGTCGACCACCCGCACCCCGACACCACGTCCGGCGAGTCGGCGGGCGACACGCAAGCTCAGCATCACTCCGTTCCCGCACGTGACGATGGTCAGATCGAGGCCGTCGCCGTAGGTCCTGGCCGACCCGATGGCCACATGTTGATCTGCAGCGATCGGTGCCATCCACTCCCGGTCGCCGGGTTCGAACAGGTCCTGGGTGTGGTACCGCGCGATCGGCTCGAGGAACACGGATACGGTCCCGTCAACTTCGGCGGCCGCGACGCAGGTGGTCAGCATCGCCGCCGCATCGTCCGGTCGGGATGGTGAAGCCAGGACGAGACCGGGTATGTCGCGCAGCACCGCGATCGCGTCGTCGTTGTGAAAATGTCCCCCGAAACCCTCTTGGTAGCCGTACCCGGCCACGCGCACGACCAGCCCGTTGCGGTACTGACCATTGGAGAAGAACGACAGTGTCGCGGCCTCGCCGCGCACCTGGTCCTCGGCGTTGTGGAGATAGGCGAGGTACTCGATCTCGGGAATCGGCACGAAGCCACTGATCGCGCTCCCGTTGGCGAGGCCGAGGATGGACGTCTCATCGAGCAACGTGTCGAAAACGCGTCCGGCGCCTGCCTTCGCCATGAGCCCCTTGGTCACTCCGTACACGCCGCCTTTGACGGCTACGTCCTCACCGAAGACGAGGACGTTGGGCTGTCGTTCCAGCACAGTTGCCAAGGTCGTGTTGACTGCCTGCGCGAGCGTCAACGGCTCACCCGTCGCCTCCGGGGTCAACCGCCTGGCGAGCCGTTCGACATCGTCGGGGCGGCGGATGGCCAGTGGTCGCACGACTTCCTCGGCCGTGCTCAACTGCTCGGCATCAGCGAGATCCGCAGCGATCTTCAGCACCATGTCGGCGATGTCATCGTGTCGTCGCACCAGATCGGACCGGGACCAGCCGGTGGCCATCAATGCCCTTGCCGTGCCGATGATGGGATCCCGATGGGCGTCGGCGCGGATCTCGCTTGCGGTGCGATACGCGGATTCGACGTCGGTCCCTGCGTGTCCGCCGTACCGGACCGTGTGCAGGTGCAGGAACGCAGGCTTTCGTTTGCGTCGTACCCAATCGACGACCTCGCTGGCTACGTCCCCGACGGCGAGCGTGTCGGCACCGTCGACCGCGGCATATCGAAGGTGAGGGCGCGAGCCGAACGAAGTTTCGATCCAACCCGCAGGTGTGCGCACGCTGATGCCGAGACCGTTGTCCTCGCAGACGAAGAGCAACGGCAATGGCAGACCTTGGTATGAGCAGTAGGCGGCTGCGTTGAACGCCCCGGTGGCCACCGAATGGTTGGTCGATGCGTCACCGAAGCTGCACAGCGTGATGGCATCGGACGGCCAGGGAGATTGGACCTTGAGCTTTGCGGCACGATCGATCGCGAACGCGACCCCGACAGCGCGCGGCAGGTGGGAAGCGATCGTAGATGTCTGCGGGATGATGGCCAGATCGTGACGGCCGAAGACCTTGTGGCGTCCGCCCGAGATCGGCTCGCTGGTCGCGGCGACCACCCCCGAGAGGATGTCGCTGATTCCGGCGAGGCCGGCCCGGCCGAGGTAGAAGCCGCCGCTGCGATAGTGCAACAGCGCGGGGTCGGTCGGGCGTGTCGCCATGGCTAGGACGGCATTGCTCTCGTGGCCGGCGGAGCCGATCGTGTAGTAGCCCTTGCCTTGCGATCGCAGCCAGCGGGCGGCCAGGTCGCAGAGGCGGCTGGCCAGTTGCACGTCGTACAGATGCGCCAGATCGATCGTCGCCAAATCGATTCTGGATGGCGCGCTGCGCTCGGTCGAATAGCCGGCGACGGCGTCGTCTTCCAGCAGTTCCAACGCCTCGAGGAGTTGGCGTTCCAAAGGCGGACGATCCCGCTCCGTCATGATCGGCACGCGTCTGGGAAACGGGTCGTCGGGCTGATGGCCACGCGGCGAGGATAGTGGCGCAACGCGACGCAGGCACCGTGGCGGGCCGTATGCGCCCTGCGGTGCCTGCGTAGTACCGAAACTGTCCTGCTGAAACTTTGGGTGGTCGAGACCGGCGTCGATCCGGTGACCCCACGCTTTTCAGGCGTGTGCTCTGCCGACTGAGCTACTCGACCGTACTTTGAAACCGACTTGCTTGATTACTTATCAGCGGTCCCGACGGGACTCGAACCCGCGACCTCCGGCTTGACAGGCCGGCGTGAACTCCAGCTTCACCACGGGACCAGATTGAAACCAACCTGACCAGCACCCCCAACGGGATTCGAACCCGTGCCGCCACCTTGAAAGGGTGGTGTCCTAGGCCACTAGACGATGGGGGCTAGGGAACTTCTTCCGGTTGAGAGCGTCGCAACACTATCAGCAGGTCTTCCAAATCGCGCCAGCCGATTCCGGC
>JANMMQ010000196.1:0-8722 GCA_031373465.1 Ilumatobacteraceae bacterium
CCGCCGCGGCGGTCGACGAGGATGTCGACGCGGTCGGCCTGTCGATGCTCTCCGGCGCGCACATGACACTGGCGCCGCTCGTGGTCAGCGAGATGCGCGCTCGCGGCGTCGACATCCCCGTGATAGTCGGCGGAATCGTCCCCGAGCCCGACATCGCTAAACTCAAGGAAGCAGGCATTGCCGCGGTACTCACCCCAGGAGCGACCTCAACCCAGATCGTCGCCGAAGTCGCCGCAGCCTTGGCTGCTGCCCACGCCTGAACGCGTAACGGAGCGGGTGACGCCATGGCGCCACACGCTCCGTCGGCAGGAATCTGTATGTGACGACGAGGTCAGTCGTCGCTGCCGCCGTGGTGTGACGAGTTGTCGTCGGTGCTGTCGTGCCCGGAATCGTCGGCAGCGGCAGTCGCGCTGGCACCGGTGCAACGCGGGTCGTTGGCGTGTTCGGCCTCGTCGCAGCGACCGCTGATTTCGTCGACGCTGTTCGTCGTGGCGTCGTCATCGGTAGCGGCAACGCCGACACCGGTGCAACGTGGGTCGCTGGCGTGCTCGGCCTCGTCGCACGGGCCGCTGATGTCCTCGACGCCTTCGACGGCGGTGACGGTTGCGGAATCGTTGACCCTGCTCGACACGGTGTTGCTTGTCGCCGTGACCGGTGTTGCCGTCGTCACCGTCACTTGCGTCGGGACGATGTGCTCAGGTGTGTCGCCGTGGGCGGCGAATGCGGGAACTGCGAATCCGACGGTTGCGATTCCGGCGATGATCCAGATGAGTGACTTCTTCATGATGTTGTCTCCTTGAGGAATACTTGACTTGGTACTCAGCAAGGTACGAGTACGTCCTCCAACGGACGTCCCGCCATCGTCCAAGGGACATCAAAGTCACCGCGCCCATTGGTGCTACGACCAAGATGAGCTGCGATGCGTCCTTCAGGACTGCATCACGCCTGTTTCGGTGTTCTGGCTTCTATCGTTGAACATTCACTAACGAGAGTCCAGCCGTCATGATCGACCACGACACCAGTGGCCACCAAGAAGATTCACCCGACACCATCGAAGGCGACGGGTTCGACACTCTTGGCCTTCGCCCCGAGCTGTTGAAGACCATCAACGATCTCGGGTACGAGGAACCGACACCGATCCAACGCGAGACCATTCCACATCTGCTCGCCGGGCGTGACCTGTTGGGGCAGGCGGCAACCGGTACCGGCAAGACTGCGGCGTTTGCGCTGCCGGCGTTGCAGATGATCGACATCACCGCAAAGGTCGTGCCCATCGCATTGATACTGGTGCCCACCCGCGAGCTGGCGATGCAGGTGAGCGAGGCGATCTTCCGCTATGGCCGCGAGCTCCACGTCAAAGTCACGCCGATCTACGGCGGGCAACCCATCTATCGCCAACTGCAGGCTCTCGATCGCGGCGTGCACATCGTGGTGGCAACTCCTGGTCGCGCCCTCGACCACATCGGCCGCGGGTCGCTGAACCTCAGCGCAATCAAGACGGTCATCCTCGACGAGGCCGACGAGATGCTCGACATGGGCTTCGCCGACGACATCGACTCGATCTTGCAGGTCACACCCATCGAACGACAGACCGTCCTGTTCTCGGCGACCATGCCGGCGCGCATCAACGCGCTGGCACGAAAGTACCAGCGCGACCCGGTGCGCATCCAGATCGGGCGCGGCGACACCCAGCCGGGTACTGCACTCGTGCGTCAGAGCGCGTACATGGTGCAGCGATCGCACAAGCCGGCCGCGCTGGGCCGCATCCTCGACATCGAGGCACCCAAGGCCACGCTCGTCTTCTGTCGCACGCGCACCGAGGTCGATCAGCTCACCGAGACGATGAACGGACGCGGGTACCGCGCCGAGGCGTTGCACGGTGGCATGGACCAGCCACAACGTGACCGCGTGATGGGCCGCCTCCGCGATGGCACCGCAGAGCTCCTGGTGGCAACCGATGTCGCAGCGCGTGGGCTCGATGTCGACACGCTGACTCACGTGGTCAACTACGACGTCCCCTCAGCAGCTGAGAGCTACGTCCATCGCATCGGTCGGGTCGGTCGTGCCGGTCGGCAGGGTGTGGCCATCACTCTGGCCGAACCGCGCGAGCAACGCCTGCTGTTCAACATCGAGAAGTTGACCAAGCAGAAGATCGCCATCGAACGGGTCCCGACCGTGGCCGACCTGCGCGCCCGGCAGATCGAGATGACGGTGACGGCTGTTCGCGAGGCTTTGGCCTCCGATGATCTCGATGACTACAACGCTGTGCTCAACGCGTTGGCCGGCGATCACAACATCCGCACGATCGCACTCGCCGCGGTGAAGCTTGCCCACGAAGCCGGCGGCGCCACGGTCGATGAAGCCGAGATTCCCGACTTCTCGCACAAGGTCGATCGCGGGCCTCGCCCCGACCGCCCCGATCGCGCCGATCGCCACTCGCAGAAGGGCCGACCCGCTGCGCCGGGTCGCCGTGGTGGTGGAACGGCGGGCACCGCGTTCATCCACGTCGGCCTCGGGCGCAAGGGCGGGATCCGCCCGGGTGACCTCGTCGGCATGATCGCCAACGAGAGCAACCTCAGCGGCCGTGAGATCGGCCCGATCAAGATCACGGAGCAGTTCTCGATCGTCGGTGTTCCCGAGACGCGTGTCGACGACGTGATCGCCTCGCTGCGCGGCACGCTGTTGAAGGGTAAACGCCCCAACGCCCGCCGCTACACGGACTGATCGCCGTCTCTGGCGCGTGGGGCATCCTCGAATTCCGAGCGCCACACGACTTCACCATCGACGACGTCATCAGTCGCATGCAACCCCGTTCGGCTGGCCACGGCGGCTGAGGCAACGTGATCAGGATGGATATGGGCGGCGATCGACTCGACGCCTTGTTCCGCCAGCCATTGAACGACAGCACGGGTTGCCTCACTGGCATAGCCGTGGCCCTGCCATCGGGTGCCGATGGTCCAGGCCAGCAATGCCTCGGGTCGCTCGTGCGGGTGGACAATCGTGGCCTGGACAGTTCCGATCGCAGAGTCGTTGTCGGTTCGGCGAACGATCCAGTTGAGCCACAGCTCCGTGTCGGAACCCGATCCCTGTACCCACGAGTCGTACCTGGCGGTCAGCGCTTCCAGCGTGGCCGGTTGCCCGCCGGTGAACTCGTGAAGCACAGGGTCGGCCAGCACCTGGACCATCTCGTCCGCATCCGCCGCGCGTAGTCGATGCAACACCAAGCGATCGGTGGTGATGGTCGCATCGTCCATGAGGGGGCTCATTTCCGAACGATAACGGTGGTGATCGCGAACGGTATGTGCTGTACTCAACTTCATGACTGATCGACCGAGTGACGGTGCGATGTGGGCCTCGGTGGCCGACACCTTGCGCACAACGGTGCTTCCACATGTCACCGATCCGGAAGCTCGCACTGCCGCGATCCAACTCATCGGCATGGCGATCTACGCCGGTCGTCGCGGTAACAATCCACAGCGGCGTCGACTGGATGAGCTTTCCATGGCACTGGGCGCTTCGGCGGGGCAAGATGTGCTGCGATCCTGCAGCGCCGTTCTAGGCGACCCCTACCACCGCGTCCACGGGCGCATTCGCGAGATCCTCGAAAGCCAACTCGACGAAGACGTCGAGAACGAAGTGGTGTTGCTCAAGGCCCTTGGAGGGCAGCTCCCGAATGGATGAGCACCGGCTGGCCGAATTCTTCTCCTCACAGAGCGGCGAGCCGGTTGAAGTTCGCAGCATCCGCCGACGGAATTCGGGCCCCTCGCGAGATACGTACCTCGTCGACAGCTCTGTCGGGGATCTCGTCGTGCGAGCAGCTATCGAAGGTCCCGGGGCCATGTGGATCATCGAAGAGCTCGAGCTCATGCGATCTCTGTCCGATGCCGGTGTTCCCGTTGCGACGGTGCGCTGGTCGGACCCGCGTGGCGACGTGTTCGGTCTACCGTTCTTCGTCGAAGACCGGCTCGATGTTGCTGCCGTCGACGATGATCCGGGATCGGACGCCGCCGCCACGTTCGTCCAGAGGCTGTCCCAGCTGCACAAGTTGAAACCTGAAGCACATCTGCCGGCGGCCGACAGTGCGCAGGCGACCGCAACCCAGATCGAACGTTGGCGTAGCGTCGGCAAGTCGACCGGCGGATCTCGCGTCCCTTTGCTCGACGCAGCGGAGATGTGGCTGCACAAACACATGCCGTTGACGAAGCGCGCGTCGGTAGTCCACGGCCACCCGGACCTGCGCAGCAACCTCGTCAGCAGCAGCGGCGCTGTCGTATTGACCGATTGGCAGCATGCGCATGTAGGCGATGCAGTGGAGGACTGGTCCTATCTCGCCAATCACGACGACGGCCTTGCACGATCGCGAGAGTGGCGGGCGCTGGCCGAACGCGAGACCGGCACCAGATTCAGCGCTGATGAATGGTCGTTCTGGCAGGCGTTCAACCTTTTCAAGACGGCGTGCATCAACCGCACATACCTGGGGCAGTTCGAGAGCGGGACGAACAGGTCACCGGAATTGCTGATTGCGGGGACAGCCACCTATCACTCCGCCCTTCGTCGTCTAATAGACATAGTCCAGCGGGGATAAATTTTCGCTTACCAGGTTGACAACCGACCATGATCGAACTAGTGTTCGATCATGAAGTCCTCGGATGTCGTGTCGCTGGTCGGCCACCTGACAGCGCTCGACGTCGCCACTGGCGATGTGGAGTGTTGCACGCAGGTGTTACGGGGTCTGTCGCGACTGATCGCCTGGGCAGAGGCTGGCAAGGTCGGTGTGGCGGAAAGGCTGGCGGCGTTGTCAGTCGGGTCGCCCGAGATCTTCCCCGAGCACGTCGTCGCGACTGCGACCAACGTCTCGCTTGGCCAGGCACTGCAGCCGTTCAGGCGGGCCACGGCGATCGAGACGTTGCCACAGTTCGGGTCGGCCCTCGCCGATGGTGCAGTTTCGGTCGCTCACGTCGATGTCATTGCGACGGCAATCGGCAAGCTGGCGACCGCCGAGCAGCAAAGGTTCGCGGCGCGCGGAGACTTCCTCGCGGCCGTCGCCGAACGATCGACACCTGGCGAGTTCGCTCGCACCGTGCGAACGGAGATGCTGCGGATACAGCGCGGCGACGGCCTCGAGACACTGCGGCGCCAGCAGCGCGCCACCTACCTCAAGACCTGGGTCGATCAGGCCAGCGGGATGTGGTGCATGCACGGGGAGTTCGACCCTGAGACCGGCGCACGAATCCACTCCCGACTCACGCGCACCATCGAAGGACTGTTCAGCGACACCACACCGGGCACGGCGCCAACAGATCCGATCGCCAAGCAGCATCATCTACGGGCACTGGCCCTCGGTGCACTTGTCGACGGCACCGGTGCCAAGGCCGGTGGTGTCGACATGTCGATTCTCATCGACGCCAGCACGTTGTTGACCGGTCCACACGACGGCTCCGTTGTCGATTGCGGGCTGCCGATCGTGCTTCCCATCGACACCATCCGTCGCATGGCTTGTGTAGCTGAGGTCACGCCGATCATCGTCGGCGCCGCCGGTGTCAGGCTGTGGGTCGGCGGCACCACAAGACTCGCCACTCGGGAACAACGCCGCGCGCTGCGAGCGATGTACCGCGGCTGCGCAGTACCCGGCTGCTGCGTGGCGTGGGACTACGTCGTCATCCACCACCTCGAGTTCTTCCACAACGGCGGGCCGACAGACATAGAAAATCTTCTGCCGTTGTGCACCAAACACCACCACCTCGTTCACGAGGGCGGCTGGAACCTGAGCCTCGACCGTTTCCGTCATCTCACCATCACGCTTCCGGATGGCACGTCCAAGTGTCACGGTCCACCCAAAGCACTTGCCGCATGAGCGGCCGAATCAGCAATGGCACCGATCAGGAGGAGTGCATCATGAAAGTCTTCGTATCCACCAGAACCACGCAGGGCGATGTGCCCGGGGACTTCTGCTTCGTGCCGGCAAATGAGCTGGTCGGTCGATACTCGCCGGTCTGCGACGACGAGAAGCCGGACGGTTCAGGTGTCTGCGGTTGCGGGCAAGCCTTCGCAGGGTTCACAACTCACAGCGGCACCACTACTGCCGTGGTTGCCGAACGGGACATGACCGAGCTCGACTGGCGGGCGGAGTTGTTCCAGACGCTCTCCGACACGGGCTGGGCGAAGGGGATGTCGGCCGGCGAATTGGTCGAGCTCGTCGACGACCTCGTCGAGCATGATCTCCGGTCCGCAGCGGAGTTGCCGGTTGGTCTGATCGTCGGGCGACGGGCATCGAACGACCGCAACGGCACCACCGACCGGCTGATGTTCCGGGGCGTTGCAGCAGCTAACGACGTGAGCCGCGTATGACGATGAGGATCAGACCGACTGTTCATCTCGCCGCAAGAATGGCGAAACCTTGGCTCCGTACTCTGACGGCATGAATGAAACCATGATCGTGCCGAGAACAGTGATCCTCGTCGATCCGTCGAGCCCAGACGGCGAAGGCGGGCTCGGCGTGCTGACGCCCGAGGATCGGGCTATTACTTTGCTGCTGACGTTGGACGGGCGTTCGGCAGCCGCATTGCGAGAATTTGCCGACGCCGAGAACATCGACGTCTCACTCGCGGGATTGATCTACCTGGATCAGGTGGCATGCCGCCTCAGCTTGCAGTCGGACGACATCGAGACCATTTCCACGGCGGGGTCCGACCCGGTCAACGAGATCTTTCACATGTTGCAGGATCGACCGGTGCATCGCGTGATTGTGCCCGCCAGCTTGCCCGGGCTCGGAGCACGGGGCTTGGCGAAGCTGCTGCGGGCCTGCCCGGTCCCGGTGATCGTGGCGCCACGCGCCGGTGCGGGTGACGCTGGCTTCCCAATGGCTTCGTAGCTACTCCGGTCGGTGGCAGACGGCTTCGACGTTGTTGCCATCCGGATCGCGCACGAAGGCTCCGTAGTAGTTGGGGTGATACTCCGGCCACACGCGTGGCTCGTGCAGCGGTTCGGCGCCGGTGGCGACGGCTGCGTCGAAGAACGCCCGGACGGCTGCGCGATCAGGTGCGGCGAAAGCGATGTGCGACTCGCTGAAGCCGCTTCCGGTCTGGTGTGGACCGATCCAAAAATCGGGCATCGGTGGTACGCCGTATCCGATGACGTCGCCCATGTCGAACACACGCTTTCCACCGAGAGTTGCCAGGACGCTGTCATAGAACGCCGAGCTTGCGACCGGATCGGAGCACTGGATGGAGAGATGATCGAGCATCGTCAGATCATCGCATCTCGTGGTGAGGCGTGGTTTGGCCGAATGCTCACGCGGCGGCTATCGCCTTGGTCGCACTCGGCAGTTGCCGACGATCGATCACGTGGTCGACGAGGCCATAGGCCATCGCCTGATCGCCGCGCACGATGTAGTCGCGGTCGATGTCGGCTGTGATCCGCTCGGCAGATTGACCGGTGGCCTCGACGAGGATCTGCACCATTCGGCGGCGCATCTCGACCATCTCGGCAACGGCCAACTCCATGTCGGTCGATTGCCCCTGTGCACCTCCGTGCGGCTGGTGGATGAGGACACGGGCGTTCGGAAGGGCATATCGCTTGCCGGGAGTGCCGGCGGCCAGCAAGACGGCCGCTGCGGATGCAGCCTGGCCGACGCAGATGGTGGCCACATCAGGATTGACGTAGCGCATGGTGTCGTGGATAGCGAACAGCCCATTCATGTCTCCACCAGGACTGTTGATGTAGATCGCGATGTCGGCGTCGGGGTTTTCGCTCTCCAGATGCAACAGCTGGGCTACGACCAAGTTGGTGACGTTGTCGTCGATCGCTGCGCCGAGAAACACGATGCGATTGACGAGCAGTCGCGAATAGATGTCGAAGGCGCGTTCGCCGCGGCTGGTGCTCTCGATGACAGTGGGGACCAACATTCCCGTACTTCCTCTCGTCGATCTGATGGATACTGGCTGGCTGGTGCAACTCTAGTGCAACCAAGTGGTTGCAGCTCAGACTATCCGTGAATCGCGTGAGGTGCAACCTTCTGGTTGCGCTAAACTCTGGTTCATGCCACAGCCTGAGGATCTAGTCATCGAACGCATCACCGATCTCGATCTCGGGATCGAGGAGTTGTGGGGCCTGATATCGACACCGGAAGGATGGAGCTCGTGGCTCGTCGACGAGGCCGACCTCGTCGTGATTCCCGGGTCCGACGGTGTCGCCACACAAGACGGCGCGCGACGGGCGGTGCACGTCCAGACGGTCGAGAAGGGACGTGGCGTCACGTTCTCGTGGTGGGATGGCGATGACCCGGCGGCGGCGTCGTTCGTGCGACTCGACATCGTCGAACTGCCGAGCGGCGGTTCGCAACTGCACATCTCCGAACGATTCCTCGGGGCTAGCGCCAGCGTGGCGATGTCGTCCACGCAGATGGACATCGACCTGGCGTGGCAGGTCAGGTTCGTGTCACTGTGGCTGCTGGCGTTGCACTCCACCGTGCTGGCGTGAGCCGCGCCTCGGCGAAGGTATTGCCCAAGGCAGTGCCGAAGACAGCCTCCAAGACAGCCAGGGTCGACAGCGGCGCGCTGGACACGCTGTTCGGCGCGCTGGCAGACCCGACCCGGCGCATGCTCGTCGAACGACTGCTCACCAAGGGCCCCGCAACGGCGCCACGTTGGCGGAAACGACACCACTGACCCGCCAGGCGATCCTCAAGCACCTCCAAGTGTTGGAGGCCGCCGGGCTGCTCGCC
>JANMMQ010000199.1:0-1832 GCA_031373465.1 Ilumatobacteraceae bacterium
ATGCCACATTCGAGTGCACGAGGCCCGATCGTGGCCAGCGGGTCTCCTCGGTCAAACGACTCGACGTACACGCGTGACCCTCGGCCGCAGCCGACATACACGGGTGGGTCTCGCCCCGCTGTACCGGTTCAGGCTCCAGCGACGAAAGCGACGAATGCGACGACGACGAAGGCGGCGAGACGGTCGAGGTTCTCGCGTCGGCGGTCGTAAATTGTGGTCGTGCGCGGGTCGGCGTGTCGGGCGGCGAGCTGCACATCACGCAGCGGTACACCGGCATCGAGCGCAGCCAGGATGAACGCTCCCTGAGCATGTGCGGATGGACATGTCCGAGACCGGCACGCTTGCCGATCGCTTTGACCCATCGATGCGCCGTCCGGCGATCGAGACGCTGTCCATCGTGGCGGAGCAGAATCGGACCCTCGCGTCGTTTCCGATCGCAAGATCCACGGTGCGTGCCGTGCGCGGCACGAGCGGGATGACGGCAGGCTTGCTGCCCTTGCCGAGGATCCGCAACGTGCGATGCCCACGATCGAAGCCGAGATCGCCTATGTCGGTGTCGCACGCCTCGCTCACCCGCAACCCGTTCAGCCCGAGCAGCACCGCGAGCGCGGCGCGTTGGTGTCCGAAGTGCTCGGCGGTAAATAGGAACCTGCCGAGCTCGGTGCGGTCCATCCCGTGTCCTTGGCTGGGGTGCACCTTCGGCCTCCGTACGTACTGGGCGGGGTTCGACGCGATCCTCCCGTCGATGTGCGCGAACCGGTACAGCCCGCACACCGTCGCCAGGCGCCGATCGATCGTCGATGCTGCGAGCCCGCGTTGTTCCATGTGATGACGGAACAGCTCGATGTGCGGACGCCTCGCTGCGAGCACCTCGAGGCCCACCGACTGCGCCCAGCCGAAGAAGAAGTGCAGATCGTGCCGATACGCCTCCAACGTGCGGCCGCTGTAGCGGGCGAGGAAAGCCACCGCGGCCAACTCCGCCTCGTCGACCCCGCGAACGACGAGAACCTGATCAAGCCCAATCCGATCGGTAGACATGAGAACCCCCTGACAGTCGTGTGAACCTCCACGGGACACCGACTGTCACCCGGCGTTGGAGGGCACTGTGCGGACGGTGTCCGGTGAGCGTTGTGGGATACATACTCCGGCCGAAGGAGGCCAGCCCGGCTCGATGCGTACGCGGTTGCCGGTCAACTGAATACGGGCACCCGGTAGAGGAGCGCCATTGAGCCTTCGGAGAGGTAACGCCGATCACCGGCTTGCCACCGGTCCGGTCCCTCGAATGCAAGACTGTCGTCGTGCCGTCGGAAGAGGAACAGGACCGAATCCGTCTCGATCTCATGTTGCGCGGCTTTGAGGTGTCGCGGCTCTTGCGGCTGGTCGCTGACCTGGAAGTCGCCGACGCGATCGACCCTGAAGGGTCGATGCCGATCGACGACCTCGCCGACCGGTGCGGCGTGCTACGTGAGCCGTTGCTACGCGTCGTGCGGGCGCTCGCAGCCTCCGGTGTGTTCCGAATGACGGCCGACGGCGTGGTAACCCACACGTCGCTGTCGCGCTTGTTGCGGATCGATGTGCCGAACAGCCTTTACCACAGCGCACGGTTCTGGACCGCGCCGGGATCATGGCGCGCATGGGGAATGTTGGACGCGGCGCTGACCGGAGAGGTCCCGCACGAGGTTGCATGGCAGCAGGGCCGATTCGAGTATCTGCGTGACCATCCCGATGAAGCACGCGTGTTCGACCAGATGATGGTGAGCTTCCCGGACAATCGCCACCCCGCGTTCGCAGCTGCGTACGACTTCTCCGCGGCGGCGCTGATCGTCGATGTC
>JANMMQ010000206.1:0-7630 GCA_031373465.1 Ilumatobacteraceae bacterium
CATTTCATCTCAGGTGAGGTCATGTCAGTTCATGTCAGGTCAGGTCAGGTCAGGTCAGGTCAGGTCAGGTCAGGTCAGGTCAGGTCAGGTCAGGTCAGGTCAGGTCAGGTCAGGTCGAGCGCTTCTCGGGCGTACTGTTTGGCGAGGACGTAGTCGGCCTTGCCGTTGGGGGTCCGCGGCACCTCGGGTACGAACACGACCCGTTTCGGGGCCTTGAACCCCGCCAACTGGGTCTTGACGTGGGCGATCACGTCGGCTTCGGTGACGGCCTCGCCGTCCGTGGCTGCCACCGCTGTGACCGCCTGACCGAATCGTTCGTCGTCGACTCCCACGACCAGGCAGTCGCGAACGCCAGGAACTCGTTTGACCGCCTCTTCGACCTCCTCGGGGAAGATCTTCTCGCCACCGCTGTTGATGACCTGGCTGCCGCGGCCGAGCAAGATCAACGTTCCGTCCTGAGCAACTTGGGCGAGGTCACCAGGAAAGGAGTAACGCACTCCATCGATGGTGCGGAACGTTCGTGCAGACTTGTCGGGATCCTTGAAGTAGCCGAGGGGGACGAACCCACCGGCGGCAACGAGGCCGATCTCACCCGAACCGGCGACGACCTCGCGTCCGTCCTCGGTGAAGACCTTGGTCGTTGGGTTCTGCGTGAACTTCGCAGTCTCGGTGGAGCCACCGCGGGTGCTCATCTGGTTGCCCATCGATCCCTCGGTAGAACCGATTGCGTCGAACAGCACAACCTCGGGGATCCGTTCCAGGAGTTGCTGCTTCACCTCCGTCGTCCACATCACACCGGACGACACGATCACGCGCAGGCTCGACAGGTCATACGGCTCACCGCGTTCAGCGGCCTCGTCGAACGCGGCCACGAGGGGCTTGGCGAACGCGTCGCCGACGATCACCGCCGATGTCGCCCGTCGTGCCTGCACCGTTCGCAACACCTCGTGCGGATCGAGGGTCCGGCTGAGCATGGTGATCACCTCACCTCCCGCCAGATGGGCGGCGAAGGCTCCGAGCCACAAACCGGTGCCGTGCATCAACGGCGCACAAGGGATCGCGATCATGCGAATGCCGGCTTCGGTCATGTCTCGAACGAGCGGCGCGACGTCCTCGGGCCTTCGCGGCACGGGCTGCCGGAGGAAGGGAAAACCCGATCGCAGGAACAGTGAGACATGCGATGCCATGTCGTACATGACACCCTTCGGCATTCCTGTCGTGCCGCCGGTGTACAACATGTAGATGTCGTCCGAGCTGCGCGCGATCCGCTCCATCGGCTCATTGCCGGCCAGCACGGAGTCGTAGGTTTGGGCCTGTGGCACCTGGCCTGCACCGCCGTCGTCGACCTCGATCAGCAGCTTGAGCTTCGGGAGGCGATCGATGACCTGGGCGACCCTGTCGCCGAGTGATGAGTGGAACACCAGTGCCTCGGCGTCGGCGTTGTCGAGGAGGTACCACAGCTCGTCATCGAGGTACCGGTAGTTGACGTTGATGGGAACACCACGGACCTTGAACGCCCCGTACTGCGCCTCGAGGTATTCGTTGCCGTTGTACATGTACAAGGCAATCTTGCTGTCGTGACCCAGCCCGGCAGTGTGGTACGCCGCGGCGAGACGCGCGGCACGTTCGTCGTACTGCGCCCAGGTTCTGACGGTGTCTCCGTGCACCACGGCCGTCGAAGTAGGGATCGTGTCGGCGATCGACTCCCAGATCGTGGCGTAGTGCAACTCCATGTGCCCGGAGCGTAGGTGATCAGTTCGAGGAGCAGAGAGTGCCGAACGACCCCGTCGGTGACCCGGCGCGGATCGGCGTGCAGTCATCGGGGAACTCCTGGGACCAGACGGCGGTGCGACGCTCCATGGCGGTGAGGAGCTCGTCGAGGCGCGGGAGCGCCGCGTCGGCAACGTCGTGGAGCACCACCACCGACCACGACTGCCGGTCGATGTCCGCTACCGCCGAATCGACCCAACCGGCGGCGTCGCGCCAATCGCCTGGAGGGACGTTCCAGAGGACGCACGTGTACCCCAACGAGCACAAGCTGCCTGCGCCGATCGCGCTCATCAACCGATCATCGATGACTCCGCCGGCACCGTACGGACGAAAGAGCAACCCGTCGCCGCCGCATTCATCGACCGTCGAGGTCGTGCGGGCAAGTTCGTCGCTGATCACGTCATCGGACGCGGAACCGAACTGCACCGAATGGCTCCAGGTATGGCAACCGAGCCGGTGGCCTCCGGCGACGATCTGCCTGCCCAGTCGCCGCCCTTCGGCTGTTGCCAGCTTGCGGCCGATCGCGAAGAACGTCGCAGGTACTGAGTGCTGTGAGAGCACCTCCAGCACCGGCTCGGTGATCCCGGGCGTCGGACCGTTGTCGAAGGTGAGGGTGATGACCGGGGCGCTCATTCGGGGCGCTCGACCAGCCCACCGGGGTGGCGGGCGAACCGACCCGGCTCGTCTCCGTGGACGGGCCCGTCGGCGTCCCACGGCCAGCCACCGAAACCGGTGCGCTGGTAGTCGGCGAAGGCCTGCTCGATCTCGGCACGAGTGTTCATCACGAACGGACCATATTGGGCAACCGGCTCATCGATCGGGCGACCCTGTAGCACGAGGCACTCCACAGCGGTGCCTTCGGCGCGGAGCTCCACATCGGCATCCGTTCGAACGACCGCTCCCGTCGACGACTCGATGCGATGATCGCCGATCGACATCGAGTCGCCTTCGAAGAAGTACACCGTGCGGATCACATCGGGATGGACTGTCGGGGGAATGGTCCACGACGCGCCCGGATCGAGCCGCACCAACCAGATCGCGACCTCTGCGTCATCGCGTGCTGCCCACGAGTTCGGTGGAGGCGAAGCGGGCTTGGCGTCGCCAAGGGTTCCGGCGACGACGGTGACGCTGCCACCTTCGAACTCGATCACCGGAGTGTCGGGCGCCCACAGCATCGTGAAATACGGTTCGACCATCTTGTCGGTCGAGGGAAGGTTCAGCCAGATCTGGAACAACTCGGTCGGATTCGGCGCGACGGTGTCGACCAGCGGGAACATCTCGCTATGGACGATGCCGGCGCCGGCCGTCAGCCATTGGGTGTCGCCGCACCCGAACCGCGCCGTGGCGCCCAACGAGTCCGAGTGATCGATCAAACCCTGGCGGACGATCGTGACGGTCTCGAAGCCACGGTGTGGGTGGTGGGGGAAGCCCGGAACCTCGGCGCCGTGATACATCCGCCATCCGTCGACCGGCTCGAAATCGGAACCGATCTCGCGTCCCTCGAGCAATGACGGCTCGGGCCCGAACTCGCCGTTGCCAACCGGGTACAGGTCGAGATGGTGGACGCAGAACAGGAACGGGTCGATCGCCAGCCACTGGAATCCCAGCGGAACCTCCTGCAGAACAGGATCATTCATGCCCAAAGTTTACGGGCTGAGCCACCTACGCAATCGCGTAAAGGTTCACACCAGCGAGGCAATGACGTCGCCGAGTTGACGCAACGAGCGAACCTCGAAGGCGCCGCGGCAGTAGGCGCGGTAATCGTCCATCGCCGAGTCTGTGGCGCCCCACTCGGCCTTGGGTTCCGGATTCAGCCAGAAGACGCGTCGGGCTTGCTCGGAAATGGTCCGCAACGCCTCGGCGCCGTCAGGTCGATAGTTGGTTCGGGCGTCACCGCAGATGATGACGGTCGAGCGCGACGAGACTGCGTCAGCTAGATAGTGATCGACGAAGCGTGTGAGGGCACGGCCGTAGTCGCTATGCCCGTCGTCGCCCAACACCCCGCGTCGCTCGACGAAACGGTTGACGTGGATCTCGTGCTGGGCGGACTCGAAGAGGTCGGTCACCTCGGCGATGCCGTCGACGAACGCGAAGCTGCGAACTCGGCGCAGTTCGTCGTGCAACGCGTGGACGAGGGTGAAGGTGAACTGGGCGAACTCGGCAACGGATCCGCTGACGTCGCACAGCAGCACGAGCTCGGGTCGATGTGGGTGGCGCCGCCGCATCACGACATCGAGCGGCACGCCGCCGGCTTGGAGTGATCGACGAACGGTGCGCCGCGGGTCGAGCCTGCCGGTGGTACGCAGTCGTCGATGGCTGCTGATCCGCGCCGCCAACTGCCGGGCAAGCGGTTGCACGACACGGCGGAGCTCGGTCAGCTCCAGCGATGACAACTGCAGCATGTCGCGATCGGCGAGGCCAGTGCCGATGTCGAAGTCGGGACGATCGATACCTGCGGTCGACATGCGTGCCGCAATCTCGGCGGCGAGGCGCCGACGGAACTGTTCGAGCATCTCGGCGAACTCGTTTCTCGCCAGCATCAGCTCCAACTCCGTCAACTCTCCGTCGCGGCGCAGTTGTTGCATCGCGGCACTGAGCATGCGCGACAGATCGATGGCCCGCATCACACGGTGCAGGTAGTAGCGCTCGCTGTGCTCGACACCGTCGTCCATCCCAGCTAACGCGTCGACCGCCTGTTGTGCGAGCAAGGCGATCTGTGCCTCGTTGCCCTGTTGCATCGCGTGCATCAAGGCGCTGGAGAGCTGGTCCGCAGTGGCAGGGCTGAGGTCACCTTCTTGTAACCCGGGCGTCTCGCTCGTCAAGTCGCCGTAGCCGCCGCCGGTGAAAACCGCGCGAAAGGCGCGATCGAACTCTCCGGTCGGGTCAGAGCTCTTCACGAGGGTAGCGCGCAGTCCCGCCTTGACCGATTCCGGCTCGAGCAATGACAGATGGGTGAGCGCGGTGAAGGCGTCGATGACTGCACCAGTCGTCACCTCGATGCCCCGTCGCCGGAGCTGGTCCACCAACGCCGTAACACGGTCGACCAATGGATGAGACGGCTCGTTCATCGCTTCGCCAGTTGCTTCTCGATGCTGCGTGCTGTCTCGAGCAGGTCCGGCAAGATGACGCCACGAAGTTCCTTCAGCGTGACTCGTGCCGCGTGCGTGCCTACGTTGACGGCAGCAAGTGTTCGGCCGCGGCGATCCCGCAGTGGCGCGGCCACGGACCTGATTCCCTCCTCCAGCTCCTGATCGATCAATGCGTAACCCTGACTTCGGACCGCGTGGATCTCCGAGCGCAGCACGTCGATGTCGATGATCGAATGCATCGTCAGACCAGTGACCACGAGACGATCCAAGAACTCCTCGAGCTGCGCGTCTGTGAGACCGGCCAGCAGCACGCGGCCCATCGACGTCCATGCGGCCGGCAGGCGCGACCCGATAGCGAGGGAGATGCCCATGATCCGTTGCGTGTTGACACGTGCCACGTACACGATCTGCGTGCCGTCGAGCACCGATGCCGACACGCTCTCGTGCACTCGGTCGGACAGCGCTTCCATGAAGGGTTGGGCAATGTCGGGCAACTGCAGCGATGAAACGTAGGCGAACCCGAGATCGAGCACGCGGGGCGTGAGCTCGAACGTACGACCGTCCGTGCACACGAACCCGAGCGTGACGAGCGTGTGCAGCAGTCGCCGCGCCGTGGCCCGGGTCAATCCGGTGGCGCGCGACATGTCGGCCAGCGTCATCGTCGGCCGCTCGGCGTTGAACGCCTGCAGCACGGTAAGGCCGCGGCTCAACGACTGGACGTAGTCTCGTTCCTGGCTGTCAGGTGACTTCGTGCTTGACACTTGGGCACACCTCTCGCGACAATGTTCACATATCGCACGAGTGTGCGCAATGCGAACATTTTGGGGGGCTGCATGACCGAGTACGTCACCAAGTTCGGGTCGCTCGCCGACTACGACAAAGGCAACATCGAGCTCATCAACGACCAGGCGAAGAACTACGCCTTCTCCAACATCTTCGAGGTCGCCAATGCATCGAAACCCTGGGAGAAGGTCGCGGTCGGCAAGAACATGCAATACGTGCTCGAAGCCATCCGCGCTGAGGGCACCAGCGAGTGGCGCACGTGCGCCCACGACGAGTTTCCGCTGTGCATGGACGGTGAAGTCACGATCGAGCTCGTCAAGCTCGACGAGCCCGCGGTGCCCGCAGACAAAGAGGGGTCGGTCCGGATCGACGGCGAGCCTGCCGGCAAGAAGATGGGTCGAATCGTGTTGCGCAAAGGACACCAGGCCCTGCTGCCCGCCAATTCCGCGTACCGCATGAGTGCCTCGGCGCCCAGCGTCATCCTTTTGCAAACCATTCTCGGCGACGACACCATCGAGCGCTGGGCCGAAATTTGTTTGAGCTGACCAAGAAATTGTTTTGAGACGAGAGGCACCAATGACATGACCATGACCGACGTTCAATCGACCGAGCCCAACGCGCAGGGATACCGAGAGTTCAGCCTCGGAGCATTCCACTTCTCGCGCGACGAGTACTTCGTGCACATCACGTGGCCCACTGGCAAGCATGTGCTCAGCGCCGACGTCTTTTTGCGCGCGCTGCAGCGCGACGTTGCGTGGGACTTCTTTTATGGCACGGTCAACTTCGACGGTGTCTTCGGTACTGTCAACCACTACGGCACCGTCGATATGTTCGCCGGCCGGTTCAACGACGCCTATCGCAAGGCCGAGCTCGACCACACCGAGAACTTCGAGACACCACTGATCCGCGAGACGTTCAAGGCGATGCTCGACGACTGGACCAACGCTTCGTTCGACCCATTCGCAAGTCCCGCCGAGACCGACAAGCCCTTCGGCGTGAAGGACGGCAGCAACACCGAGGCCATCACCCGCCGCAGGGTTGCGGCAACGCGGATGGTCGGCGTACCGGGCGACGAAAAGATCCGCACTGACGAGACCCACCCGGTCAACAGGATGTTCGCCGACGTCCCGCAGGATCAGCCCGAGGTCTACCCGGAGCCGGGGTTCGAGAACGAGGTCGCCGCGTTCAACCTGTACTCCTACATCAGCCGCAGCGATGTCACGTGGAACCCGAGTGTGGTCAGCGTGTGCAAGGCCAGCTTGTACTGCCCCACCAGCGAGGAGTACATGCTGCCTGTGTTCCACGGCAACGACAGGGTGGAGTGGTTCGTGCAACTCAGCGACGAGATCGTATGGGACGTGCAGGACCGCGACAGCGGTGCGCCACGCAGCAAGGTGACCATGAAAGCCGGCGACGTGGCGGCGATGCCAGGCGACATTCGTCACCAGGGCTACAGCGCGAAGCGGTCGATGCTGCTGGTGTGGGAGAACGCCTCGCCCGAGTTGCCGGAGATGATCCGCACCGGCAAGGCAAGCGTGTATCCCGTCGAGTTTTGATGCGGCGCCTCGTCGCTGGCGTTTCCCTCGGCGCGGTGCAACTATGTCCATAGTGTCCTTGCGCGAGGCCGTCGCCGAGCTGGTGCACGACGGCGACACGTTGGCTCTGGAGGGGTTCACCCACCTCATCCCTCACGCCGCTGGACACGAGATCATCCGTCAGGGGCGCCGCAACCTCCATCTTGTGAGGATGACCCCCGACCTGGTCTACGACCAGTTGATCGGCTCGGGTTGCGTCAACAGGCTGACGTTCTCCTGGGGTGGCAATCCTGGTGTCGGGTCGCTCCAACGATTTCGCGATGCCGTCGAGAACCAGTGGCCGCACGCTCTCGAGATCGAGGAGCACAGTCACGCCGGCATGGCCACTCGCTACGCGGCCGGGGCAGCGGGATTGCCGTTCGGGATCCTGCGCGGCTACATCGGCACCGACCT
>JANMMQ010000209.1:0-8645 GCA_031373465.1 Ilumatobacteraceae bacterium
GTCGGGCTTGGCGAGTCGATCGGCGACCTGGTCGCGTTCGACCCCGATGAGTTCATCGACGCATTGGTCAGAGAAGATTGATGTTTTCGGGAACCACCAGCTCGACTGTCGACGTCCAAGAGACATGATCCGCTCACGCCACCTCGCACTTGCCGCCGCTGTAGTCGCAGTCGGTCTCGCTTCCTGCGGCGATCCTTCCACCACAGCGCCTCTCGCTCAGAAGCCGAAGCCGAAGGTGATCGATCTCGCCAGTGGCCAGAGCACCGGCGGTGGCGGGAACGCAGCTCCCGCTGCAGCCACCGTCGACGCATCGACAGAATCGAAGATCGCATTCATGGGTCGCACCGAGTTCGTGTACGACGGACTGCTGCCGGCCCTCGACGGCCCGGCCGGCTCGTGGTTCTTCGCGCCCGGCCAGAAGCCTGATACGGACAGGATCGCCAAACTCGCCGCATCGCTCGGCGTCGTGGGCGACGTTCGCACCTTGCCGCAAGAGCAGGGCGGCGGATGGGCGGTTGGTCCAGAGGATTACAGCGCCGCAGTGCTGACGGTCGGCTCCGACGGAATGCTCAACTGGTATCTCAGTGCGGCCCCGACAATGACTGTCGGCTACGCCTGTGCGGACTCCGGTGTGGTCACGTCCGGAGGTACGACCGGCTACGGCGGCGTGACCGAAGCTGTGCCGCCGAACGATGCGGCTGTTGCGGAGACGCTTCCGGCGAAGGACGCGCCCGCAACCGACGTGCCACCCGGTGTGCCTACTGATGTTGCGGTCCCGGACTGCCCCACCCCCCAACCTCTCGTGGGCGTTCCTACGAAGGATGAGGCTCTGGCCAAGGCGAAGCAGCTCTTCGCCGACTGGGGCTACGACGTCACTGCCTACCAGTTCGACGACCCCTACGCCGACGAATGGGGTGCCAGCGTCAACGCTTCGCTGGTGCTCGACGGAATGAAGGCTCCGGTCATGTTGTCGGTCGGCTTCGGCGAGAACGGCTCGATCACCTATGCATCGGGTTACCTGGCAGACCCGCAACGCGGCGACGACTACCCGACCGTTGGCGCAGCAGCCGGCCTCGAGCGGTTGAAGACGCAGCAGAACCAGTACCTCACCATGGACGGCGGTGTCGCGATGGGGGCCCCCGATGGAATCGCGGCGAAGGGCGTCGCCACCGGAATCGGCATTGCTCCGGCGATCGCGCCGTGCGAGCCGGAGGCAACGTCGAACAATTGCGCTCCCGTCAACGTCGACCCCATCACAGTCACGTTGAACAGCGTCAAGGCCGACCTCACCATGATCTGGGCAGCCGACAACACGATCTGGCTGTTGCCCGCGTACACGTTCGGTACCAACGACGGCGGCTTGTATACCGTGATCGCAGTCGACGACGCCTACATCCATCAGTCCGACCCGCCCATCGACACAACAGTGCCCGTCGGCGATCCCGGCGTCCTGCCCCTGCCCGTGCCCGAGACGGCGGTTCCGCTCGGGGCCCCGACCACGACGCCGCCGGCTGACCCGACCGCTACCGACCCGGCGCAAATCGCCGGTACGCCCGCCCCGTAACCCAGCGTTTGGCGCCTGGAGACCACCCCATACGGGTCCTGCTGCTCCAAACGGTGTGAGCGGCCAAGGCCCCAGTTGGATAGGGCGATATCCTGCCTGGCGATGTTCGACTCATTGTCCTCACGCCTCGAAGGCGTCATCAAGAAGATCCGTGGCAAGGGTCGGTTGACCGACGATGACGTCGACGATGTCCTGAAAGAGATACGCACTGCCCTGCTCGAAGCCGACGTCAACGTCGGTGTCGTTCGAAACGTGACGGCCCGCATCCGCGAACAGGCGATTGGCGCGAAGCTCAGCCAGTCGCTCGACCCCGGCCAGCAGGTCATCAAGATCGTCAGCAACGAGCTCACGGCGATGCTCGGCGGCGAGACCCTGAAGATCAACTACGCCAGCCGACCGCCGACGGTGGTGCTGATGGCCGGCTTGCAGGGCTCGGGTAAGACCACGAACTCGGCCAAGCTGGCTCGCTGGTTCAAGAGCCAGGGCCGCCAGCCGCTGATGGTCGGCGCCGACCTCCAGCGACCTGCTGCCGTCGAGCAGTTGCGGACCCTCGGCAGGCAGATCGACGTGCCGGTGTTCAGTGAGCCCGGCGATCCCGTCTCGACCGCGCGTCGCGGTCTGGAAGAGGCTCGCCGCCTCGGTCGCGACGTGCTGATCGTCGACACTGCCGGCCGCTTGTCGATCGACGCCGAAATGATGGAGCAGGTTCGCCAGATCAGTCAGGTCGTGCAACCTGACTACACGTTCCTGGTGATCGATGCCATGACGGGCCAGGACGCGGTCGGTGTCGCCGAGGCGTTCCACTCAACCTTGGCCATCGACGGCGTGATCATGTCGAAGCTCGACGGCGATGCTCGCGGCGGCGCGGCACTGAGCGTCAAAGAGGTGATCGGTCGGCCGATCGCGTTCGCATCGACCGGTGAGAAGCTCAACGAGTTCGAGCAGTTCCACCCCGATCGCATGGCTGGGCGAATCCTCGGCATGGGCGACATGTTGAGCCTGATCGAGCAGGCCGAACAGGCCTTCGAGAAGGATCAGGCCGAGGCCGCCGCAGAGAAGTTGATGGACGGCGAGTTCACCCTCGACGACTTCCTCGAACAGATGCAGGCGCTCAAGAAGATGGGCCCCCTCGGCAACCTGCTGGGCATGATGCCGGGCATGCCGAAGGAGCTGAAGGGCGCAGAGATCGGCGACGACCAGTTGAAGCCGGTCGAGGCGATCATCCGCTCGATGACCGCGCTCGAACGGCGCAAGCCGGAAGTGATCAACGGCAGTCGCCGAACCCGCATCGCCAACGGCAGCGGTACTTCGGTGGGCGACGTCAATCGGCTCGTCAAGCAGTTCAGCGACATGCAGAAGATGATGAAGAAGATGAGTGGAATGGGCTTCGGTGGCGGCAAGGGCAAGAAGGGCAAGAAGGGCCGGGTCCTGCCCAACCTGGGCGGCGGCATGCCTGGTGGCTTCCCGAACTTCAATTGATAGCCTCTCGTAGTTCGAATTGTGCAAGGAGCCCTGAAGTCGTATGGCAGTAAAACTGCGCCTCACCCGAGTCGGCAAGACCAAGCAGCCGCAGTATCGCGTTGTCGCCACCGACAGTCGTTCGCCTCGTGATGGCCGGTTCATCCAGATCGTCGGCACCTACAACCCCCGTACCGACCCGTCGACGTTGAACATCGACAACGCCAAGGCCGTGAAGTGGTTGATGGATGGCGCCCAGCCGACCGAGCGCGTGAAGAAGCTGTTGGAAGTGTCGGGCGCGATGGCTGAGTTCAGCGCCGCCCGGGCGGCGAAGTGACCGACCAGTCGGACGAAGTCGTCGAGCAGTCGGACGAAGTCGTCGAGCCCGCCAACCAATCGCCGGCGCCAACTGCCACCGCAGTGCTCACGCACGTTGTCCGCTCGATCGTCGACGATGCCGACGCGGTGCACGTCGACGCGGTCGAAGGCCGAAACCGTCTGAAGCTCGAGGTCAAAGTCGGACCGGGCGATCTCGGCAGGGTGATCGGCCGCCGTGGCCGCACAGCTCAGAGCATCCGCACCGTCGTGCGTGCTGCCGCGACCCGCGACGGCGTCGAGGTCGACGTCGACTTTGTCGACTGACGCACTGCGCGAAGTCGGGCGTATCGGTCGCGCTCATGGCGTCACCGGCGAACTGTACGTCTCGCTGATCACCGATCGACTCGAGCGTCTCGCCCCGGGGGCTCGCGTGTTGTCCGGCTCGCAGTGGCTGACAGTCGTCGAATCGCGTCAGCAGCAGCAGCGCTGGCTGGTCCGGTTCCATGGCGTTGTCGACCGGACCTCTGCGGAGAAGCTGACCAACTCCGTTCTTCTCGCCGATCCTCTGACCGACGATGGCGATGACGATGCGTTGTGGGTTCACGAGCTGATCGGCTCGCGAGTTGTCGACAAGCAAGGTGTCGAGCGGGGCACGTGCGTCGCGGTGATCGACAACCCCGCCCATGACATCGTCGAACTGGACACAGGCGCCCTCATCCCTGTGATCTTCGTGGTCAGTTGCCGCGACGGCGTCGCCGTCGTAGATCCGCCCGAGGGTCTCTTCGATCTCTGAGGGTCAGATGGGTTCGGTGTCGACGACCGCGTCGAGGTTGATCGGACCGTAGACGTGGGGAAACGTATCGGGTGCCCCGGGCAGCTGTTCGTAGACGAGCGGTGAAGTCAGACGCTTCTCGTCGACGTGCAGAAGGATCAGATCTGTCGCACCGGCGTAGAACCGCTCGATCACGCCGGGCCACTGG
The DNA here is from genome assembly GCA_031373465.1 of Ilumatobacteraceae bacterium. Classification (GTDB taxonomy): domain Bacteria; phylum Actinomycetota; class Acidimicrobiia; order Acidimicrobiales; family Ilumatobacteraceae; genus JAENVT01. The sequence continues at coordinate 4,321 of JANMMQ010000209.1, forward strand.
TCCCCGGTGCTGCAATGGATGTACCCCTCCTCGACCAGATCGATGCCGCGCGTCGAACCGGTGTGCCGTCCTTGCAGCTGCGATTGCTGCCAGGTTGCCGCATCTGTGATGTGAAAGATCATCGCCTCGTAGGCTTGCACACCGTGCGGATCGACGTGTTCACCATCTTCCCGACGTTGGTCGACACGTTCTGCTCCGAGGGCCTGCTGGGCAAAGCCCGGGTCAACTCACTGCTCGAGCTGCGCACCCACGATCTGCGCGAGCACACCAGCGACGTCCATCGGACGGTCGACGATGCCCCATTCGGCGGTGGCGCCGGAATGGTGATGAAGGCAGAGCCGATCTTCGCCTCCGTTGAGGCCGTTGAGCCCGTCAGGCCGCTGTTCCTCCTCGGTCCGGGCGGCCGGCGCTTCGACCAGAAGATGGCCACCGAGCTCGCTGCCGTCGACGGATTCAGCATGTTGTGCGGGCGGTACGAGGGCGTCGACCACCGCGTGCGCGAGCACCTCGTCGACGACGAGATCAGCGTCGGTGACGTTGTCCTGGGTGGGGGAGAGGTCGCCGCCTGTCTGGTCATCGAAGCCGTGGTGCGTCTACTGCCGGGGGCGATGGGCAATGACTCGAGCCCGGTCACCGAGAGCTTCGGCGCGTCCGGCCTGCTCGAGGAGCCGCAGTACACGCGGCCGGCCGAGTTCCGGGGCTGGGCCGTGCCCGAGACCCTGCGCAGCGGTGACCACGCCAGGATCGAGCGTTGGCGACGGGCCCAGGCACTGCATCGGACCCTGCGCTACCGACCTGACCTGGTCGAGGCCGCCGGCGGGCTGGGCGAAGTTGACCGTCGTCTGTTGGAAGAGTTCCCTCCCGTCACCTATCCTTGATCGTTCCCTTGGTGAAGCCAGCCAAGCCCAAAACCCGTCAGCCAAAACCTGATCAGAGAGTCTGTGCCATGAAGTCCACCGATCTTGTCGACAACCAGTACAGCCGCACCGACGTGCCCAATTTTGCCAGCGGCGATGAGGTGAAGGTCCACGTCAAGGTCGTCGAGGGCAACAAGGAGCGGGTGCAGGTCTTTCACGGAAACGTCATCGCCCGCCAGGGCAGCGGCGTCGCCGAGACGTACACGGTTCGCAAGGTCAGTTATGGCGTCGGCGTCGAGCGCACCTTTCCCGTGCACACCCCGACCGTCGCCAAGCTCGAGGTCGTCAAGCGTGGCGACGTACGTCGCGCCAAGCTCTACTACCTGCGCGATCGGGTCGGTAAGGCCGCCAAGATCAAGGAAAAGCGCGACGCCTGAGCGCTCGCATCCCTTCGGTGTAATCGAGCACCCACGTTGAGTTCCGACGATCTCGAAGCCTTCGAGGCCGAGCGCGAGCTCCAACTCGCTCAGGAATATCAGGACGTCGCGGCAATGTTCCGCTTCGCCGTGGAGACCGAGCGCCGGTTCTACCTGGCCAACGACGTGAAGCTGAATGTCAGCGGAGACGCCGCCAAGCCGGTGATCGAAGTGGAGTTGAGCGACGCATGGGTATGGGACATGTACCGAAAGACCCGGTTCGTGCCGAAGGTTCGGGTCCTGACGTTCAAGGACGTCAACGTGGAAGAGTTGCCCTCGACCGAGCTGTAGCTCCGTCTTTGGCCAATCGGGCCAGGGGCCAGTGGGGCGAAGACCTGGCTGCGCGATGGTATGCCGCGCACGGCTACGAGGTCGTCGACCGGAACTGGCGATCAACGACGGGCGAGATCGATCTGGTCGCCTGCTCGGGCTCAGTGGTCGTGTTCTGCGAGATCAAGACCAGGGCATCCGATCGTTATGGCACCCCTGAAGCCGCCGTGGGCCGCACCAAACAACGGCGCCTGCGTCTGCTCGCCGCCGAGTGGCTCTCGGCGCACGACCGACACGGTGCGATCCGCTTCGATGTCGCTGCCATCACAGGAGTGCGCATCGAGGTGTTCGAGGCAGCCTTCTAGGAGGACTTCATCGGGCGTCGCTCCCAACAGGCCTTGTGCCAATGGCGTCGCAGATCCGGGGCATCGGCCGGAACGGTGACGTAGTGGCCGATCCCCCGAAAGATCGTGTGATGACACCCTGGACACACGTAGTCCTTCATGGCCTCATACGGCTGCACGCGTCGCACGTCAACGACCCCAAAACCTCCGTCCCACAATCCCATGACTATCCGAGGAATGCCCATGCCAGCAGACCGATCGCGGCAAGCACCGCGGCGACGACGAAGACGTAGTCGGCGGGTTTGGCGACGAATTTGCGATACGGGTTGAAGCCCATCGCACAAGTATCGTGCCATTTCCGTGGAAACCATCGAGGTGAGTCGCGCGTCGGGGATCGTCACCGTCACGCTGAACCGTCCGGCAAAGAAGAACGCGGCCAATGCTCAGATGTGGAACGAGTTGCTGGAGACGTTTCGCGACATTGCGTCGAACAGCGATGATCGCGTGGTCGTCCTCACCGGCGCCGGTGGGGAGTTCTGCGCCGGAGCCGACCTAACCGGCGGTGGAGCTGGCGGCCCGAACCAGCACCAGTTGGCGCAGATGCGACACATCACCGACGTGGCTCTTGCGCTGCACCGAGTGCCGATTCCTACGATCGCAAAGGTGCGAGGCGTCGCAGTTGGCGCCGGCTGCAACATGGCTCTCGGATGCGATCTCGTCGTGGCCAGCGATACCGCCCGGTTCTCCGAGATCTTCGCTCGCCGAGGGTTGTCGATCGATTTCGGCGGCTCATGGCTGCTGCCGCGAATCGTCGGAATGCATCGTGCCAAGGAACTGGCGTTGTTCGCCGACATCATCGACGCAGCCGAAGCCGAACGCATCGGACTGGTGAATCGGGTGGTTCCCGACGGCCAGATCGACGAGTTCGTCGACGGTTGGGCGGCGCGGCTGGCCGCCGGTCCGCCGATCGCCCTGGCGATGACGAAGAGGATGCTCGACAACTCGATGGCGGTGACAATGGAGCAAGCACTCGACGACGAGGGTGTGGCCCAATCCTTGAACTTCTCGACGGCCGACACGATGGAGGCGCTACGAGCCTTCGTGGAGAAGCGCGAGCCAAGGTTCCAGGGTCGTTGACCGGTCCGGCGCTGCGCCGGTCGGTAGCGTGGGCGTCGTGATGAAGGTGCGCGCAATCGTCGTCGGGGTGCTGTTTTCCCTGGCCTGGGGCGCATCTGTAGGCGCGGTTCCACCGACCGAACCGCCGGCAGTGCCACCGGTCGAACCGACTACAACGGTTGCGACCGAGGTGATCGGTCCTCAGCTACCGGAAAGACAGCAGCCTCCGCCCATCGTTGATCCCCTCGTGCCCTCGGCTCCCTTGGTTGCGATACCGGCCGGGTGTCTCACGCCCCCGGCTCCGAGGGCGGTCTTCGTCGGCACGTTGGCGGCTGCCGACGCAACCACCGGACGCTTCGCGGTTGAGCAGATTCGTGCCGGCAGCCTCGACGGGTATGCGGTCGACACAATCGTCGACATTCGATACGACGACGACGTCAGGTTCCTCCATCCTGGACGGCAATACCTCGTCGGCGCCATACCCGATCCGCTCCTGAATGTGCTTCGTTCGAAGGTTCGCGTGCCGGCCCCGCTGTTCGGGGGCGACGCGGTGATCGGTGTCAACGACACCGACCTGCACTGTCCCAGGGTCGAGGACGGCGTGAAGACGCTCCTCGTGGACGGTAGGGGCGTCGACACCGGAGTGTTGGCGCCGTTGAAGACAGTGAAGAAGACGATGCTCAAGGCCGTCCTCAGGCCGTTGGGGATTGCGTTCGGGATTCTCGTCGTGCTGGCTTGTATCAAGCTGCTCGTGTTCGCAATGGTCCGTGCTGCTCGCGAACGTAGGGACGAAGACGATTTCCGGACGTTGGAGGTGCAGCGCCACCGACAACACGCCGACTCAGATGTGCCCGAGCCTGCTTCACACTGAGTGTGCGCGGGCGCGCAGGTCCGAGACCGCGTGCTGGAGGCCGAGCGGGTCGCGGTAGAGCGCACTTCCGGCAACCAGCACATTGGCCCCAGCTGCCGCTGCTGCGCCCACATTGTCGGGCCCGATACTGCCATCGACTTCGACATCGACGTAGTCGGCACGACCGGCGTTGCGGAGCATCTCCGTCACCTCCGTGATCTTCGGTTCCATCGTGGCGATGTACCGCTGCCCGCCGAAGCCGGGATTGACAGTCATCACCAGCACGAGGTCCACCAGGTCGAGCACATGGGCGACGGCGATGGCCGGCGTGGCGGGGTTGAGGGCGACGCCAGCCGTGGCGCCCAGGGAGCTGATGTTGCCAAGCGTGCGATGAAGGTGGGTGCAGGCTTCG
>JANMMQ010000214.1:0-6501 GCA_031373465.1 Ilumatobacteraceae bacterium
GGGTGAGGTCATCAGTTTGCCGCCAAAGGCTCGCGAGATGATCGTGATTCAGCACAACCTCGATGTCATCGACCGCAACGTCGTCGGCTGGTTGGAGGTCGGAGACGGTGGCAAGCAGGTCACCGTTCGCGATCTCCCGCAGCGCGATCACATCGATGTCCCGGTGCGCGAATCGCTCATCGTCGAGCTCTACTCCAAGTAATTCGAAGCCCACCAAGTATCCAAAGGCACCTTCATGCTCGTCATTCAGCGCCCAACCGTCGAAGCCATCGGCGACGAAGAGAACAATCGACAGCGTTTCGCTGTCGGTCCGCTCGAACCCGGCTTCGGCCACACGATCGGCAACTCGCTCCGTCGCACACTTCTGTCGTCGATCCCCGGCGCGGCCATCACGGCCGTGCGATTCGATGACGCCCTCCACGAGTTCGACACGATCGCCGGCATCTCCGAAGACGTCACCGACATCATCTTGAACTTGAAGGACATCGTCCTCACGTCCACCAGCGACGACGACATCGTCCTGCGCCTCGACGTGCGTGGCGCCGCCGAGATCACCGCCGGCGACATCAAGGCCCCCAGCGAGATCGAGGTCCTCAACAAGGACCTGCACATCGCTTCGCTCAACACCAAGGGCCGCCTGGCTGTCGACCTCACCGTCGGCCGTGGCCGCGGCTACCTGTCGAGTGACCGCGATTCGCAGAACCGCACCATCGGCGTCGTGCCGATCGATGCCATCTTCTCGCCGGTCCGCCGGGTGATGTTCGAGATCGAGCCCACCCGCGTGGAGCAGAGCACCAACTACGAGCGCCTCGTTCTCGACATCGAGACCGACGGCTCCATCACGCCACGCGAGGCCCTCGCTTCGGCGGGTGCCACGCTGCGATCTCTGGTGGATCTCGTCGCCAACCTGAGCGATGAGCCGCAGGGTCTTGAGCTCGGCGAAGTCGCCGCCGTTGCGGCTTCCTCGCCCGACCTCGACCTGCCGATCGAAGATCTCGACCTGTCGGAGCGTCCCCGTAACTGCCTGAAGCGCGCCCAGATCAACACCGTGGGCGAGCTCCTGACGAAGACGGAAGACGATCTGCTCAACATCACCAACTTCGGGCAGAAGAGCCTTGACGAGGTCAAGCAGAAGCTCGACGAGCGCGGCCTGACGCTGCGCGGCTGAGCTAGAGACGCAACGGAGAAACGACCATGCCCGCAACCCCACGCCGTGCCCGTAACTTCGGCGGCAGCTCGCAACATCAGAAGTTGATGATGGCCAACCTCGCCGCGTCGCTGATCGCCGCCGAAGGCATCACCACGACCGAGGCCAAGGCCAAGGCGCTTCGCCCGATCGCCGAAAAGCTCATCACCAAGGCCAAGAAGGCTCAAGACGAAGATGCGTCTCGGATTCACCGCATCCGCCAGATCCAGGGCTACCTCGGCGACAAAGAGATGACCCACAAGTTGGTCAACGAAGTCGCCCCGCGCTACGAAGACCGCAACGGTGGTTACGTGCGGATCTTGAAGCTCGGCCCGCGCCAAGGCGACAACGCCCCCATGGCGCGCATAGAGCTGGTCTAGTAACCCTAGGCAGGAGCTTCCGTTCCGTTGTGAATCGTCTGTGACGTAACCCGGTCGCCCTGCCTAGTCTGGGTCCGTTGTGAATCGTCTGTGACGTAACCCAGGGTGGCGGGTGGCGAGTTTTGTCACTGACGATTGGCGAGAGGGTCAGACGTGGATGCGAACTGCGGGGCGTCGGGCGGGCATCGGGCGGGCATCGGGCGGGTATCGGGTGGAGGGGTCGTGTGGAGCTATCCGCATTGGAGCGATCCGGGCCATCAGGGTCGGGCTCGGCGTGTCACACCCTCGGCGTAGAACGAACCCTATGCCGATCATCTCTCAGCTTCGCCCTACTCATCGGGCCTGTTCATGGTGTGCCGCCGAGTTCGTCGTGATTCGTCGTCCGGGTCGCCCACGGCTGTATTGCAACCATTCCTGTCGCCAACGCGCTTACGAGCATCGCCATGGTTTCGAACACGAGCGAACGATTCGTCCGCTGCCTGCTCAAGCCCGTGGCGAAACCTGGACCGGTACCGGCTACGAGCGCAGCGTGACCGGACTCTTCGAGGGGTACGGCCGCGTCCACGCCCTACGTACCTCGGTGCGACCGGAGGGCCGCAAACGCGAGACCTTGTGCGGTCTGCTTGCGGCTCCGCTCGCCGGTCAACATTTCAATGCGCTGCAGCCACGCGCCTGTAAGACCTGCGTTGTAGTGGCCGCGGCAAATCCGTTGCGCTTGGGCATCGCTGCTTCGAACGAGCTCGCTCGAATTCGCGCCATGCTCGACGAGATCAGCGAGCATCGCATCGATCCATCGCAGGCGATTCGATGGATCAACCGCAACGATCCGCTCGCGGCTTAACGTTGCGGACCTCACGGATAGCCTGAGGTTCATGCCGGCTCGGCGGCAATCGGCCGTGGGCGGTTTAGGATTTCGGCAGTGAGCAAGCACCGCATCTCGATCACATATTGCGTGCCTTGAGACTATTCAGAGCGCGCCGTGAGCGCCGCCCGTGATCTCCTGCATGACTACCAACACGTCATCGCTGAGCTGACCCTCGTCACCGGGTCGAAGGGTGTCTTCGATGTGGTCGTCGACGGGGAAACCCTCTACTCGAAGAAAAGCACGGGCCGGCACGCCAAGCCGGGCGAGGTTCTGGAGCTGTTCCGCGACCAGTACGCCAAAGCCGTCGCTGTCTACGAGCACTAGAGGTCTTGTCGACGAGCTGCCACGAGCAGGAACTGGGGGCGCTCGATCTCGACTGCCCACTCCGGCACCTCGGCGATCTCATCGGCGGTAGGTCCCCACTCGCACAGTTCCTCGAGCAGGAACCCCGCATGACGCAGCGATGAGAGGTAGGTCGCGATGGTGCGGTGATGCTTCTGCACGCCGGGCATCAGCCAGTCCGTCGTTCTCGGGCCTTCGATCAGGTACTGATCCAACGGCCATGAAACGCGGCCGTCCGTATCCGTGACGAAGGTCGGTTTCGACGGCGCCGAGTAGATCGGATGCTCGATCGAGAAGACGAAGCTGCCTCCAGTGGCGAGCGCCCCGTGAAGGGTTGTCAAGAAGCGATCGAGATCCGCTAGGTAGTGCAGAGCCAACGAGCTGTAGGCCACGTCGAACGAGTCGGCGGGCAGATCGATCGTCTCGAGGTCGCGTCGGTCGTAGGTGATGACCGGATCATCCGTGTCGGCGGCCGCCCGCGCCAACATCCGCTCCGACAAATCGATTCCGAGGACTGATGCGGCACCGGCCTCAGCTGCCCAACGGCTGAACCAACCGAACCCGCACCCGAGGTCCAGCACGCGACACCCTTGCATCGTTGGCAGCATCGCTTGCAGCGTGGGCCATTCGGGCGCACCGTCGAGCCCCTTGACGGAGCGCGCCAGCTTCGAATACTCGGCGAAGAAGTCGTTGTCGTCGTAGATGTTCTGGGCCATCGACGGCGAACGGTATCGTTCCTGATGATGCTGCGACGGGCCAGGATGACCGTTGCGTACGACGGCACTTCGTTTCACGGATTCGCAGAGAACGATGGGGTGCGCACGGTGATGGGTGAGCTTCGCGACGCCGTCGAAAAGGTCGTGCGTCAGCATGTTGACCTCGTCGGTGCCGGGCGTACCGACGCCGGTGTGCACGGCTGGGGTCAGGTGGTCAGCTGCGATCTTCCGGACGACACCGACCTGGAAGCGTTGGTGCGGCGGGTCAACCGGATGTGCGGTCCCGACGTGGTGGCCCGCGCCGCAGAATGGACGGAGTCGGCGGACTTCAGCGCCCGCTTCTCCGCGAAGTGGCGCCACTACCGATACGACATCTGGAACGCGCCACAGCCGAACCCCTTTCTAGCGGCGCGGTCATGGCACGTGCTGTCGCAGCTGTCACTACCGACACTTCGGCTGACCTGCGATCCGTTGATCGGCGAGCACGACTTCTCATCGTTCTGCCGCCGCCCGAAGGCGATCGCAAGAGAGGACGGCCGGCTGCCGGAGGAGCCGTCGATGACTCGAAACGTGATGATGGCACGGTGGTCGGAGGTACCGAGTGACTACCGCGAGGGTTTGCTGCGCTTCGAGATCCGCGGCAACGCGTTCTGTCAGCAGATGGTTCGATCCATCGTCGGCACGATGGTCGATGCCGGCACGGGCCGGCTGAACGCCGGCGACATTCGCGGCATCCTGTTGGCCAAAGACCGTCAAGCGGCGGGCCAGGTAGCTCCACCGCATGGTTTGTGCCTGTGGGAAGTCGGGTACGACTGAACCTGCGGGAACAATGCTGACAGCATGGTCGTTGAGAGCGGAGCGCCACCGGATGGAGGACAGATGTCGTCACAACGGATCTTGATCATCTCGACTCCGGTCGGACCGCTCGGTAGCGGCACCGGAGGCGGGGTCGATCTGACCCTTCACAGCCTCGTGCTCGGTTTGACCGGCCGAGGTCATCATGTCGAGGTCCTCGCCCCTGCGGGCTCGTTGCACGTCGGGACGGTGCTGCACCAGATCCCCGGCGCGTTGCAGCCGAGCGCCCACGGCGACCACAGAGACACGCCCGTTTGCCTCCCTGCCGGCGGCGTTCTGGCGGCCATGTGCGAATGGGCGCACGTCCACCAAGAGGAATTCGATGTGATCCTCAATCTCGCCTACGACTGGCTGCCGTTCTATCTCACTTCGTTCTTCACCAGCACCCCGCTCGCTCACCTGGTCAGCATGGCGACGTTGAGCGATGCGATGGACGACGTGATCTACCGCGCCGCTGCGTTGCGCCCGCGCAATGTGGCGATGCACAGCCAGGCGCAGGCCGACACGTTCCCGCCGATCGCGGATCGCGTACCAGTGATCGGCAGCGGGGTAGCCCTCGAGCGATATGACTTGCACATCACAGCCGATGAACCGCCCTATCTCGGGTTCATCGGGCGGATCTCGCCGGAGAAAGGCCTCGGGGACGTTGTCTCCGCCGCCGAGGCAAGCGGCTTGCCACTGAAGGTGTGGGGCTATATGCAGGATCAGTCACTGTGGGATTCCGTCCTCGCAGCGCATCCGCTGGCAGCGGTCTCGTACGAGGGGTTCTTGCCCACCGACGAGCTGCAGGAGGCGATCGGTGGGTGTGCGGCGATCGTGACGGCACCGAAGTGGGTCGAGGCCTTCGGCAACGTGGCGATCGAGGCGATGGCCACAGGCGTACCTGTGATCTCGTACCGGCGGGGCGGGCCGGCAGAGATCATCGTCGACGGCAGGACCGGATTTCTCGTCGAGCCCGATGACGTCGACGGTTTGGTGGCCGCGATCGGGCGAATCGATGAGCTCGACCGCGTTGCGTGTCGCCAGCGAGTGGAAGAGCAGTACTCGATCCCGGCACTTGCGGAGCGGGTCGAGCAGTGGCTCGAGTCCGTGGTCGAGTGTCATCGCAACTCGTGGTCGGCCGAAACGGCATGATCGTGACGCGTGATCCGGTTCGCTGATATCGCCGATCGTTTGCCGATTTCGGCCAGAAGCCCGTATCATTTCACGGTTCCCTGGCGACGCATCGCCGGCGGCGATTCCTATTTCTGAGGGTCCGAAATGCCTACTTACAGCCCGAAAGCAAGCGAGATCACCCGCGCCTGGCACGTCATCGACGCCGAGGGCTTGGTACTCGGCCGCATGTGCACAGAAGCCGCTCGTGTCCTGCGTGGCAAGCACAAGCCGATCTTCGCTCCGCACATCGACACCGGCGACCACGTGGTGGTCATCAACGCCAGCAAGGTCGTGCTCACCAAGGACAAGGCTGCCAACAAAGGCGTCTACCGGTACAGCGGCTATCCCGGCGGGCTGAAGACCGAGACGTACGAGAAGCTGCTCGGCCGCAAGCCGGAAGAAGCCATCCGTCGCAGCATCCAGGGCATGCTGCCGAAGGGCCCGCTCGGGCGTCAGATGATCAAGAAGCTCAAGGTCTACGCCGGCCCCGAACATCCTCACGCCGCCCAGCTCCCAGTCGTCCTCGATCTCGCTGCGGCCAAGGCCCGTTGAGCGCGAAAGGAACCAATCGCATGGCAACCAAACCGCTCACCCAGACCACCGGTCGTCGCAAAGAGGCCGTCGCTCGCGCCCGCTTACGCCCCTGGCACCGGCACGCACACGATCAACGGCAAGGCGTTCGACGCCTACTTCACCACGGCGATGCAGCGCATGACCGTGACCGAGGCACTCCGCGTCACCGAGACCGAGACGAGCTACGACATCGACGCGACGATGCACGGCGGTGGCATCAGCGGCCAAGCCGGTGCGCTCCGCATGGCAATCGCCCGCTCCCTCGTCGAGCTCGATCCTGAGGCTCGCGCGGCACTGAAGAAGGCTGGCCTGCTCACCCGCGACCCGCGTCGCAAGGAGAGCAAGAAGTACGGCCTCAAGAAGGCCCGTAAGGCCCCGCAGTACACCAAGCGCTGATCGAAGCTCGGCCGTGGGCCAGCTTCGGTTCGG
>JANMMQ010000262.1:0-1697 GCA_031373465.1 Ilumatobacteraceae bacterium
CTGGCCTCGCCGCTGTGGACGCCTTCGGTCAGGATCTCGACGCGCAAGGTGCCACCCACCAAGCCACGCAGCGAGGTGGTGACCCACAGCCTGTTGTAGTCGAGGCAACCCGAGTCGAGACACAGGACGAGGCTCGGCGTGCCGATGCGATCGGCCAGTGCAGCGAGGTAGGTGGGCAGGTCGGGACTGCCACTCTCCTCACTGGCTTCGATCAAGACGACACAACGTGTGTGGTCCAGGCCGCTTGCTTGAGCCGCCTCGATGGCCAACAGTGATGCGAAGGCGGCGTAGCCGTCGTCGGCGCCGCCGCGGCCGTACAACCGGTCGCCGTCGATGACGGGCTTCCACGGACCGAGGTCGTCTCGCCAACCGGTCATCTCCGGCTGCTTGTCGAGATGGCCGTAGAGCAGCACCGTGTCGTCGGCCGACCCGGACCCGAAGGCAGGAACCTCGACGAGGATGACCGGTGTGCGACCCGGCAATTCGTGGACCTCGACCTCGAGGCCGGCGATCTTTCGGTCGGCACACCAGGCGCGGATCAGTTCCACCGCGCGATCCATGTGCCCGTGTTCGCGCCACTGCGGGTCGAACAGCACCGAGACGTTCGGAATCGCGATGTAGTCATGCAGGGCCGGGATGATCTCGTCGTCCCAGACCCGGTTGACGTGATCCTCCAACGAGCCCGTCATCGCCGTGCGCCCATCAGTCGCTCGATCACTTCTTCCGCCTCTGCCACCATCGAATGCAGCAGGTCTGCCGCTGGTATGAGGGAGTTGATCGCGCCGACTCCCTGCCCGCACGGCATGAACTCCTTGGTGGCGTCGACTTCCGTGCCGTCCGGATAGCCGAGGTGGTTGACACCCGCCTTCGACGACGCGATCGCCTGCGCGGGGAAGGGTTGCAGTTCTTCCGGGTGCTCGTCGTAGTGGTTGGTCCATTCGTTGCGAACCACCCGGCAGGTCTTGCCGGTGTAGGAACGACTGACGACGGTGCCGTCCTCGGCTGTCGCCAACAACGCCTCCTTGTAACCCTTCACGGCGCGCGCCTCAGGCGTGGCGATGAACCGCGTGCCGATCCACACCCCGTCGGCGCCGAGCGCCAACGACGCCGCGAGACCGCGACCGTCGTACAGACCTCCAGCGGCGACGACCGGCACCTTGCGACCGACTGCATCGACGACTTGCGGCACCAAAGTCATGGTCGCGACCGTGCCGGTGTGGCCTCCCGCTTCGGTGCCCTGGGCCACGACGAAATCGACGCCGCTGGCAACGGCACTGAGCGCGTGGCGGACCTTGCCGCACATGCTTCCGACGAGGACGTTCTTGGAGTGCAGCAGATCGATCACCTCGCGCGGCACGCCGAGGCCGGCGACGAAGAGTCGGGCTCCGCCGTCGATCACCGATTGGATCCCCCGCTCGACCTGTCCGGGAAGAGCGGTCAGAAGGTCGACACCGAAGGGCTTGGCCGTCAACTCCCGCACTGCCGCCATCTCGAGTGGCAACTCCTCGGCTCTCATGGTCGACGCCCCGAGCGTGCCGATCCCACCCGCCTCACTGACGGCGGCCACCAACTTGTGGTAGCTCACGCCCCCCATCCCCGCAAGCATGATCGGGTGTTCGATATCGAGCAGTTCGGTCAACCGCGTACGCATGCGCAGCACCGTATCCAATCCCGTCCGAGTGTTTGCGGCCCGTCAC
>JANMMQ010000302.1:0-4346 GCA_031373465.1 Ilumatobacteraceae bacterium
GGCCGCATCACTGTCAACGTCTGAGGTCTCCTCATGGAGTAAAGAGGGTGTGATGCTCACCGCCGACGGGAAGCGACTGATCGCGACGCGCGGTCTTCGCGGGTATGCCGACGGGTTGGTGGCGGCATCCCTTGCCGGATATCTCGGCGACCAACTGGGATACAGCGCGACGCGGATCGGCGTGATCGTGACCGGCATGTTGCTGGGCTCAGCAGTGCTGACGATGTTCACGGGCACGTGGGGATGGCGGTTCGAACGCCGGTTGCTGCTGCGCGCGGGCGCGCTGCTGATGATCATCACCGGGTTGGTCTACGCAACGTCGACGACATTCATTGTGTTGTTGGCCCTCGGTGTCATCGGAACGATGAATCCCAGCGGCAGCGATGTCAGTGTGGTGCAACCGATCGAACAGTCGCTGTTGCCACTGACGACGAGCGACGACGAGCGTTCGCATGTGTTTGCCCGCTACACCTTCTTCGGTGGAGCGCTCGCCGCGCTCGGCGCACTGTCGGCGGGACTGCCGGGGCGTCTTCATTGGGACCCCGCCTCCGTGTTCTTCGCGTACGCGTTGGCCGGTGTTGCGATGCTGGCTGTGTACGCCTCGATGTCGCCGATGGTCGAAGCCGCGGCGCAGGCGGCTCCGCCGACGCCGCTCGGACCGTCGAAGCGCGTCGTCTACCGCCTTGCAGCACTCTTCACCCTCGACTCGTTCGGTGGAGGTTTCGCAGTTCAGTCGCTGCTGGTCCTGTGGCTCCTCCGGCGTCACCACTTCTCGGTCGGCAAAGCGGGCGCGGTCTTGGCGGTCATGCAGATCTTGTCCGCCGCGTCGGGCTTCATCGCGGTGCGAATCGAACGGCGTATCGGCCCGTTGCGCACCATGGCGTTCACCCACCTCCCTGGGCAGATCCTGCTCATCTCCGCCGCGCTCATGCCCAACGCTCCTCTGGCCGTCGCCTGCCTGGTCGCCCGCAGCCTGCTGTCGAGCATGGACGTGCCGGTTCGCAACGCGTACGTGATGTCGGTGGTCACTCCTGCCGAACGTGCCGCTGCGGCCAGCGTGACCAACGTGCCGCGAAGCCTGGCATCTGCGCTGCCGCCGATTGCTGCAGGTTGGATGCTCGACCACTCGACGTTCGGATGGCCGCTGATCATTGCTGGTTCGTTGAAGGCTACGTATGACCTGTTGTTGCTGAGGATGGCTGTGCTTGATGGTCGGGACTAGCCTCCGCTTCGCTTCGCTTCGGCTGCTCCCTCCTGGGCCTTCGGCTCTCTAGCGAACTCCGGCAACCTCGGCCAGCTCACGGAAGCGTCTCCACGTGATCGACTGCATGACTGCGAGGATTCCGGCGATCCCGAAAACCACAGCCCAGCCGGCGAGTGAATCGCCGACGAGCACCCACGCGGCGATGAGAGCGACTGCGACGAAGCGTTCGACCGCGAGTCGACGTCGCACGTGCCATTGAATGTTGAGGCACCCGCCGATCAAGATCGCGAGTGCACCGATCAGCAGCCAGCCATCAGCGTCCGACAGCGCGTGGCCAGGTGCCGCGACCATGTGCTTGGCGACGACGGCATAGCCGACGACGGCATAGCCGACGATTCCGACCACGATCGGAAAGTGTCCGAACGTGAACAGGTCGCGGGCAGCCGTGCCACGCTGACTGCCTCGGGCGTGTTCGAGCGTGTGCTCCGTGACGTCGGGGATGAACGCGAAGTAGACCCACCAAACCACACACGCGACGGCTGTAGCAGATGTGAGACCCACGAGGATTCTGAGCGTCAGTCCGAGATCCGATGCAGTTGCGCCGATTGCCACCAACGCCTCGCCGAGGGAGATGATGACGAACAGCGTGTGGCGCTCAGCGAAGTGGACCGGGTTGATCACCCACTCACCCGATGCGCCACGCATCGCACCGGCAACGTTGATCAGTGCGGCCGTGATCCACAGGCCCGTGCGCGCGTCTCCGTGGACGAAGCCCCCGGCCGCCACGAGCAGAGGCGCGATCGACGCGAATGTTGCGAAGTCGATGAATGCTTGCGAGTTGCCGGCTCGCGCATGGCTTCGCTGCCCTGCATGCCGAGCACCAGCAGCTGCACAACCACATAGGCGACCCCGAACCAAATCGCTGAATCTCGTGTGCCGGAGTCATGGACGAATGGGGAGTGGAAGACGTTGGGAATCGATACCGCCATTGTCAGGGTGGCAGGAATCGTGCACAGCACCAAGACACGGGTCACGGATCGCTGTTGAAGATCGACAGCCGACCCCGCCCATGTGAACTGCGACCACTGCCACCAGACGAGCCAGGCGATCAGGAGGGCACGTGCCGCACCCCTGAGGGTGAGATCGTGGCTGAGGAGTGAAGCGATCTGGGTGACAGCAAAGACGAAAACGAGGTCCAGGAACAGTTCGAGGTTCGTGGCATGACGCTCGTTGTTGTCATCGCTCATTGCCGAGCGACGTTATCTGTGCGCCCGGACCCAGATCAGCAGCGCCGCCGCCCACAGCTGTTCGTAGGGGACGTCGCGCCCGAACTCGTCGGCAAGGTCGAGGCGAAGCTCGCCGAGCGCGTGATCGAGCTCGATCGGGATCGTTGCTTGAACCAGTCGCGGTCCGACGGTTGCCTGGTCGGCCAACCGGCGAACGTCGGTCAGTCGCCTGGCAACTTCGTCGCGTTGGCTCAGCAGGAGCTCGAGCGCCTCGATCGCGACGTCATCCCACGTGGTTCGTTGACCACGACGAGCCTGCTGCTTCAACTTGAGACGTCGCGCGTCGGCATGCAACGAGTGTGGAACGAGGTGGCCTCGCAGTCGCCCGCCGGTGGCCCCCCGTCCGAGCGACCCGATGCGGCGATGCGACGGATGGTTCGGCGACGCACGCCGAAGTGGGGCAGGCGTGTCGTCCGACGGGACGTCGTCAACTGCATCGGCGCGCGGTGCAGCTTGTTGCAACCGATCGGCGAACCGCTTGGCCAGTTCATCGCGCTTCGACGTGGGCATCGTTAGACCAACTCGGGGACGGGGAAACGCCAACCGCGCCGCTGGATGAGTTCGTAGGCGACGTGGCGGTAGGCCGTCGCGGATCGTGCGCTGTAGTGGTACGCCCCGACTGGCAAACCGACGAGATGAGCCTCGCCGAACTTCGCGTCCTCGGGGATCTTGTTGCGGAACACCGGCACCTCGTACTTCTCGGCGATCGCGCGGATCTGTTCCTCGGCGACGCGGCGGTAATTGCTGGTGCCCCAGATGCGCATCTTGACGATGCCGTACACCTCTGGTTTGGCGTTCGTGTCGGCGGTGGTGCGAATGGTGTTGAGGATGGTCGGAAGTTCGGTGACCGGGCCTGCCTCGGGGACCATCGGAACGATGACACCTGACGATCCGCTCAGCGCGGCGGCGACGACACCCGACTGGTGACCCGGCGTGTCGACGAGCACGATGTCCCACTCCTCGCGCGCCATATCGAGCAGATCGATCAGGCGACTGCGAACCCACGGATCGGTGAGCTGGCGGCCAGCGTTCGCCATCGAGACCTCCACCGCAGGAAGCACGTCGAGGTTCGGGTGGACGCCGCGTATCAACGCCTCTTCGAGTTTTGCGCGTCCGAGCAACACCGCACCGACGTCAGGGACGCTGCGGACACCAGGGACGCGTCCGGGGGCCGCGTCGCCGAGGAACACCGACTGTCCGGTCTGCTGGTCGAGATCGACGACGAGGACCCGCGCTCCGCACGTCGACAGCGCGTAAGCAAGGTTGAACGTCAGCGATGTTTTGCCGGCGCCGCCCTTGGTATGGGCAACAGTGATGACCTCGCCGAGCGGGGCATGGGGAGTCGGCGGCGGAAGCGGGCTCATCTCGGGTCGCTTGTCACAGGGTGCTCGGCTAAACCAATGAGCAGGAGCGTAGCGCAAGATTGCACATATGCATATATGCACACTAAATCGCCTCGGCCAATTGTCAAGTTCTAATCAAGTTTGCCGATGAAAACCCTGATGGAAAGGGTGATCGCGATCACTACCCGGCGCGAGGACCGTGCGGTGCGTTGCACCATTGCACGGGTCGACGACGCCGGGGGGACCAGCGTCGCTACGACGCGCCATCGCTTCGACTCACTAGTTCGGCCAGGACGGGCTCTGCTTCCTCATGGCTGACAACCGAAGTTCGTCCCGCGTCGCGCACCGACGATCGGGTTTGCGCAGCAGTGCACTCGCAACGGCACTGGTCGGCGCGTCCGTCCTTGTCGGCACAGGCCTGTTCGCGCCGTCCGCTGCGGCGGCGCCGTTGTGTGCGTCTCCACCGTTGACGGGCACCACGACCGCGACCGGTGTGATCAACACCTACTACCC
>JANMMQ010000453.1:0-4921 GCA_031373465.1 Ilumatobacteraceae bacterium
GTCGCACTCCAGAAGGTGCTCAGCGACGGCGTCGCCTTCTTCGACGCGATCTCGCTTGGCGTGTTCTGCCCTGTTGGCCAAGGCATGGTCGACTTCGCCGCGTTGGCCGCCGAGCTGGAAAGCGGGTTCGACGGACCTGGCACGATCGAGCAGGACCGCGATTTTCGCTCGACGACCACAGCGCTCGAAGATGCAAGGGCCAGCCTCACCTTCCTGCGCGGCATCGGCGTCGCCAGCTGAATCAGACCAACAAATCAGACCAACAAATCAGACCAGCCGGCGGGTCACCTCCACGCCTGCGCCGGAGGCGACGGCGGCGATCACCGCGTCGGTGACCTCGGCGACGCGCAAGCCGTCGACGAAGGTCGGCCCGGACAGCACTTTGCCGGCAGACAGGTTTCGCAGGGTGTTCCTGGCGGCGATGGTGAAGGCGTCGGTGTAGCCGAGCCCTTGGGCCGCGACCGTGTGGATGCCGTCGGCACCGGGATGGACCGGTCCGACCAGGATCGTGCGGAACCCCTGACGGTCGGCGCCGTCAGTGGAATCGAAGAACTTCAGCTCGTTGGAACGCTGCCACGTGAACGACAGCGAACCGCGGGAGCCGATCACCTCGAAGCCGAGATCGCACTTGTGCCCAGTTCCGGCCCACGAAGCGAGGATGGTCCCGCTGGCCCCGCTCTCGAACTCGGCGAGGATCTCGGTCTGGTCGTCGACCGAGACGTCGACAAGCCGGCCGTCGGCACCTTTGCGCTGATCGACAAACGTCTGCATTCGCGCCGCGGCGACGTGTGAGATGGGGCCGGCGAGGTACTGCAGCAGGTCGATGCAATGCGAACCGACGTCGCCGAGTGCACCCGAACCGGCCCTGACCTTGTCGAACCGCCAGCTCATCGAAACGTCGGGGTTGCTGTTGTAGTCGAGGAGGAACTGGGCCCGCGCCGTACGTACCGTTCCGATGGCGCCCTCGTCGATCAGTTTGCGAGCCATGGCGACTGCAGGCCACTGGCGGTACACGAACCCGACCTGGGCGACGCGGTCACTCGCCTTCGCGGCCTCGCAGAGCCGGTAGCAGCTGTCGGCATCGAGGGCGAGCGGCTTCTCGCACAACACGTGTTTGCCGCGCTCCAGCGCGTCGAGGGCGATGTCGACATGGTTGTCGTTGGGGGTGCAGATGTCGACAACGTCGATGTCTTGCGATCCGGTGATCTCCTGCCATGTGGCGACGGCGCGGCCCCAACCCCAATCCCGCACAGCACGTTCGGCGAGAGCTGGATCGAAATCCGTGACGAGGACGGGGTCGATAGCCGGAATCTCGGAACCGAACAGCATCCCTGCGTTGCGGTAGGCGATGCTGTGGATCTTGCCCATGAAGCCCGCGCCGATCAAGCCGATCCGTACCGCCGCCATCGCATCCTCCATCGTTCGTCGACGGCGCAGTTTACGCAGGGCCCTCTTCGTGCAACCATCGTCGGCATGGAACTCAACGAACTGCTCGTCGAACTGTTCTCACGGGTGACCGAGGAAGTGCACAGCGCAGTCGACGGCCTCGACGCTGCCGACCTCATGACTTCGCCCGGCGAAGGCGCCAACCCGATCGGCTGGCTGGTTTGGCACCTCATCCGTATCCAGGACGATCACATGGCCGACATCCTCGATGAGAAGCAGTTGTGGGTGACCGGCGACTGGGCAAGCAGGTTCGGTGTTGCTGCCGATCCTTCGAACACCGGCTACGGGCACTCATGGGGCGAAGTGACGAGCCTTCGGCCCGAGAGCGCGGAGGCACTGATCGAGTACTACGAGGCAGTAGCGGCACGGACCGAAGAGTTCCTCACGACGGTCACCGCGCCCGACCTCGACCGGATCGTCGACAAGAGATGGAATCCGCCGGTGACACTCGGCGTTCGACTCGTCAGCATCGCCGACGACGACATCCAGCACGCCGGTCAGGCGAATTACGCCCGCGGCATCATCAAGGCCTGATACCGACGATGAGTCGCCCCCACGTCATCATCATCGGCTCTGGATTCGGTGGCATTCGAGCCGCGAAGTCCCTGGCCAAACGGCGCTCCAAAGATGGTGATCACGTCGGCGTGAGGATCACGATCATCGACGCCAACAACTTCCACACCTTCCAGCCCCTGCTGTACCAAGTTGCGACGGCGGGTCTCGACGCGGACGAGGTCGGCTTCCCGATTCGCGGCATCTTCCGGCGCAACCGCTCGGTCCGGTTCGTGCTCGGAGCGGTAACCGGGATCGATCTGCAGCAGCACTCCGTGACCATCGCCGACGGCCGATCGTTCACGTACGACTTCCTGGTGATCGCCGCAGGATCGGTCAGCGCGTCGTTCGGCATCGATGGAGTCGATGCGAACACGTTCCCACTGAAGACGATGCACGACGCGCTTCGCTTGCGAACGCATCTTCTGGCGCAGTTCGAGGCCGCGAGCGCCCATTCCGGCGCCGGCGCCGACGTCGATCTCGGGATCGTCGTCGTCGGCGGTGGTCCGACCGGCGTCGAGATGGCCGGTGGCTTGCGCGAGCTCATCGACAACGTGTTCCGCAAGGACTTCCCTGATCTCGGTGAATGGTCGGTGCCGATCACGCTCGTCGAGGCAGCCGACCGGGTACTCGGCACCTTCCACACGTCGCTGTCCGAGAAGGCTGGCCAGACACTGAGGCATCGCAAGATAACCGTCGAGCTCGGCGTCGGCGTCGAGCGCATCGAGCCACATGTCGTCGTGCTGCGCGACGGACGCCGGCTCACGGGTGGCACCATCATCTGGGCCGCCGGCGTGACAGCGAACCCAGTCGCCGGATTGCTCGGGCTGACGCAGGGCCAGAGCGGCCGCATCCCGGTGGGCGAAGATCTGTCCGTTCCCGGGCATCCCGACGTCTTCGCGATCGGCGACATCGCCCTTCCGCCGGGCGACCCTCTCCCCCAGGTGGCCCAGCCGGCGATCCAAGAAGGTGTCCACGTCGCAGCTCAGATCACCGCCCGGCTCACCGGCAAGCCCGCGTCGGCGTTCCACTATCACGACAAGGGCTCGATGGCGACCATCGGCCGAAATCAGGCCGTCGTCGAGTTCCCCAACGGCCTGCGCTTCCACGGATTCATCGGCTGGCTGATGTGGCTGGGCCTCCACCTCATCGAGTTGATGGGCTTCCGCAACCGAGCCAACGTCTTCGTGAACTGGGCCTGGAACTACATCACCTACGACCGAGGCTCCCGCCTCCTCCTGGACGTCGCCGATACCCCCGCCATCACGCCCGGCGGCGAAGAAGGAGACGGGAGTGCGGCGGCGAGGAAAGCGCCAGCGACGAGCCGCACGGAGGGAGCAGCCAAAGCGAGCGAAGCGAGCGGCGGCTAGTCCCGACCATTCAAAATGGCGGCGAGGGAAGCGCCAGCGACGAGCCGCACGGAGGGAGCAGCCAAAGCGAAGCGGAGGCCAGTCCCGACCATTATTTCGGCGGCATGCGGATGCCACCGTCGACGCGGATGGTTTCGGCGTTGAGGTAGCTGTTGGTCACACATTCGAGGATCACCGAGGCCAACTCCTCTTGGGTCCCGAGTCGATGTGGGAACAGGACCCCCTTTTCGAGGTTCGCCTTGAAGGTCTCACTGGCTTCGCCGGTCCCGTAGATCGGAGTGTCGATCAGACCGGGCGCGACAGTGTTGACGCGCACACCGATCGCCGACAGGTCGCGGGCGATCGGCAGGGTCATGCCGACGATGCCGCCCTTCGACGCCGAGTACGCGGCCTGGCCGATCTGGCCGTCGAACGCAGCGACAGAAGCAATGTTCACGATGACCCCGCGCTCGCCGAACTCCATCGGCTCGGTGGTGCTCATCGCGGTGCCGGCGATGCGGATGCAGTCGAAGCTGCCGATCAGGTTGATGGCGATCACCTTCTTGAAGGCATCGAGGTTGGCGGCCGATTCGTAGGTGCCGTCCTTGCCGACCGTCCGCTGCGCCCAGCCGATACCGGCGGAGTTCACCAGAACGCGCAGTGGCCCCATGCTCTTGGCCATCTCCACCGCGTTGACGATGTCGTCGGTGTCGGTGACATCGACCTTGCAGTACGAGCCGCCGATCTCCTTGGCGAGCGCCGCACCTTTCTCCTCCTGAAGATCGGCCACCACGACCTTGGCACCTTTCGAGGCCAGAAGTCGCGCCGCAGCGGCCCCGATCCCCGATGCCCCACCTGTGACGATTGCGCTGACGCCGTTGATGTCCATGGGTGGCGACGATAACCCCGCCAACCCCGTCATCGGAGTGTCTCGCGCCACCCCGGGGGCGCGACAAACACTCGGATGAGGCGCGCTAGGCGTCGAAGAGGGAGCCTTGCGCGTCGTCCGGCTCGGGAACAGGCGCAACGACGGTCGGAGGCGGGAACGGGCCCCTCGACGCTGCAACAGCGAGCTCGTCGACCAGATCGTTCATCGGGTCGCCGGAGTGACCCTTCACCCACCTGAATTGCGGATCGCGGGCGAGCACGAGCTCGATCAACGGCTGCCAGAGATCGACGTTGGCGACCGGCTCCTTCTTGGCGTTCTTCCAGCCGTTGGCCTGCCACCTGACCCACCACTTGTCTCGAAAGCAGTTCACGACGTAGGTCGAATCGGACACGATGGTGAGGTCACCGTCGAGCGACCGAAGGGCCTGGAGCACGGCCATGATCTCCATCCGCTGGTTGGTGGATCGTGCCTCGCCGCCAGAGTCGTGAATGGCACCGTTGGGAGCGACGGCCCACGCCCACCCACCCGGGCCAGGGTTGCCAGAGCACGCGCCGTCTGTGTACACCTCGATCGGTGCCCGGGGTGTGCTCATCGGCGCAAGTTACTGTGCCGCTATGCGGATACGGGTCATCTCTGCCGTCATGGCCATCGTCACCACTGCGGTGATGGTCACGGCGCCGCCGGC
>JANMMQ010000471.1:0-2003 GCA_031373465.1 Ilumatobacteraceae bacterium
GTTCCTCGAGGTTGTCCTGCAGGAACCGGTAGAACAGCACCGAGTTGGTCGCCTGAAGTGCCCGCAGGAAGATGTGGCGGGCAAGGTCACCGTGCGCGGCGTCGAACTCGGCCCTGACCCGCTGCAGTTGGGTCTCGAGATCCTCGATGGCCGGCGGCAGCAGCCCGTTCAGGTGGTACAGGTCGCGTTCGGAGGCCGTGAAGGCGGTGCCTTTGTTGTGATAGCGGTTCGCGAGGAGTTGACGGCCGACGAGCATCATCGTCGACGGGACGTTGCGATCGCCGCAGAGGCGTCAGCGCGCACGAGCGGAACTTACCAGGGCACATCGCTGCGACCGGGGGATCCCACAGTGCGTCGAACTACGTTGTGAGAAGTCTCAACAGGAGGTCCGAATGTCAAGTGTCACTGTGCCGGGAAGTCACGGCCGAGCCGTCCGCGTCAAGGCGGGTGAAACGGTACGCGTGGTCAACACCCATGGCACCCAAGTCGTCGATTTCTGGGCGCTTCGAGCCGACCGACCGGAGATCGCCATGTCGATGCAGCACTCACGAGTCCGGTGGGAGCACCTGCGCCCACACCCCGGCGACGTGTTGCTTGACGAGGAGCGCTCGCCCATCCTGACGTTCGTCGAAGACACGAGCCCCGGAGTTCACGACACAGTGATCGCGGCGTGTGATCCATACCGCTACAAACAACTCGGCGCCGACCCCGACCATCGCTCGTGCTGCCAGAACTTCACAGAGGCACTGACGGAGCATTCGATCGCGCGGTCCTCCCCCGTTCCGGCACCACTGAACCTGTTCATGAACATCCCGTGGGATCTCGATGGCAGGATCAGTTTCGAGCCCACCGTGTCGGCACCAGGCGACAGCGTGTTGTTCCGTGCCGAGGTCGACGCGATCGTGGTCGCCTCCGCGTGCCCGCAAGACATCGTGCCGATCAACGGACCCGGCGGCGGCAAGCCGGTCGACGTCGAGTTGGTCACGTCGGGGTGACGTAGCCCTCGATGTCGATCACCACGTCGGTGTCGACGGAACTGAAGACGCAGAACTGACCGGCGCCTGCCGTCGAGACGAGTGCACGATTGGCGACGATAGCGCCTGCAACGAAGTTGAGGTTCGAGACGGTGGGCACGACCGATTCGCACGGATAGAGCGTGAGGAATCCGCCGGCGAAGGGCTCGACACCTGTGAGGTTGACGATCGCCGCAGTTGCACTTGCGTCGACGGCGAGGGCCAGCGGTTGACCGGCGGAAAGACGATTCGTGTTGCGTGAATCGACTATCCGTAGCGGATCGACGGCCGTGATCGCATCGCCGTTGATGCCGTGAAGCGCTTGCAGGTCGACGACCACGTCAGTGTCGGTGCTCGAGAAGATGCAGAGCTGACCGGAACCGAGCGCAACGGTGGCTGACGCGGCGACATCGCGACCGCGAGTGACGTTGAGGTTCGATGTAGTCGGCGGTAGCGCCACGCCGCCACATGGACCCGGCAGGACACTGAGAAAACCGTCCCTGGCAGGATCCGCCGCGGTGACGTTGACCGTTGCAGCCATTGCTGTCGGATCCGAGCCCGGCAACGAAGCAACATCGACGGTCAACAGTTGACCCGCACCCAGTCGACTCTGCGGAACGACCAACGCCTGCTTCTCGCCCGGCCGCGTATCGATCAGCCGGACGGGCGCTATCGGTGTCGAACGCAAACCGGCGGCCGCGATCCAACCGCTGACGTCGACGATCACGTCAGTGGGTCGCAGCGAGTAGACGCACAACGCCCCATCGCCGAGACGTACCACCGCCGAGTTGGCGACGATCGACAAGGCGACCGCGTTGAGCGTCGAAGCGACGGGTGGCGCGCCGCCGCACGGAAAGACTGTGAGGAACGTGTCCGCGCAAGGTTCCACTGCTGTCACCGAGACCACGGCGGCCGTGGCATCGGGGGGGCACACCATTGGTGCCGGCGATCGGCACGATCAGCATCTTCCCCGCGCCGAGCTTGCCCGGA
>JANMMQ010000482.1:0-4163 GCA_031373465.1 Ilumatobacteraceae bacterium
ATGGCGACGGCACCTTCAGGGCTCCTTTGCTGATCACCGAACCCAACCTCGATGTCCCTCAGTATCAAGCTGTCGCCGACTACAACGGTGACGGATTCCAAGATCTCGCGATCAGCCTCGGAGATGGAACTCGAGGTTTGATGGAGATACTGAATGGCAACGGCGACGGCACCTTTCAGCCGCTCGTTCACTACCTCGTACCCCCGCCGATATCGAGCATCGCCGGATACGCAATAGTCGCGGCGAACCTCAACGGTGACAACAAGTCCGACATCACGCTCGGCATCTCCGGAGCCAGCCCCGCGTTTGCGGTGTTGATCAACACGACGGGCGTGACTCCGCCGGCGACGCCCGCCGCGCCGGCTCTACTCAGCCCGGCGCAGGACGCGACACCAGCGCAACCCGTGTTCTTGGACTGGACGGACGTGAGCGCAGCAGCGTCCTACCGCATACAAATTGATGACTCCAGCACTTTCTCGATACCGATCGTCGTCGATCGCACGGTCACGGCATCGCAATTCACCGCCCCCACTTTGGCTGCCGTGCGGCACTGGTGGCGCGTGCAGGGAATCAACTCGGCCGGCACGGCCGGGGCATGGTCCTCGGTGCTGCGCTTCACGCCGCAGACCTCGCCGACAGCTCCCACGCTGTCAGCGATCTCGCTCAGCCCGGCGAGCATCGTAGGGGGCGGTACCTCGTCGGCGACAGCGACGCTGACGTCGGCGGCGCCCGCCGGCGGGGCGGTCGTGACGCTCTTCAGCAGCTCGACCACGGCGACAGTTCCAGGGAGCGTCACCGTAGCGTCCGGGGCTACAAGCGCGACGTTCACCGTCAACACGACGACGGTCACCGCTTCGACCCCGGTCACCATCACAGGCACTTTTGGCGGGGCCACCCGCAGCGCAACACTGACGGTGACACCACCGGCGGCGCCGGCGAGCCTCTCGGCTGTATCCGTGAACCCAACCACCGTCACCGGCGGCACATCTTCACAGGGAACGATCACCCTGACCTCAGCGGCGCCAGCCGGAGGTTTCGCGGTCGCACTTTCGACCAGCAACACTGCAACCGCGACAGTAGCGGCCAGCGTTGTGGTACCTCAGGGGACGTCGATCGCCACCTTCGCGATCACGACGAACGCAGTCGCGACTTCGACACCGGTGACAATCACGGCCAGCGCCGCGGGCGTGACGCGAACGACGGTTCTATCGGTCACCGCCCCGGCGCAAGCCGCAACACTGACGGTGACCGCCACAGGCCGCAACGGCGAACGGATCACCTCGAACCCGGCCGGCATCAATGTTCTAGTCGGCGGCACCGGCTCGGCAACGTTTGCCACCGGGACGGTCATCACATTGAACGCCACCAACGGTCGCGATGTCGTGTGGTCAGGAGCATGCTCGAGCGCCGGCAACAAGACCAAGACGTGCACCTTCACACTCAACGGACCTGCCACCGTCACCGGCAACGTCCAGTGACGCGACGGCGGGCGAGCCCAGTGCGCACCCTGCTCGATGGCAGACGCGTCGATGTCCTCGGCTGTGATTTCCTCACGGTTCGTGACAACAAGATCGTTCGGAAGAGCTCCTTCCGAAAGCAGCGACCTCTGGTGGCTGACTAGGTAACCGTGCCCGAACGCCGGCTGAGCGACGTACACGACGACTGGTCGCTCAGCGGCCGCGTCCGCGCACGCGATCGATCTGACGGCGGTCTCGTTTCGTCGGGCGGCCGGCACCGCTGTCTCGCACGGCGAACGGGGGTTGGAAGGTGTCGTCTGATTCGGGTGGGAGCGGGCTGCGATCGTCAAAGCACTCGGCGGCGGTTGCGGCATCAACTCGCTTTGTGATGAGTTTGGTGACGTCGACGATCCGCTCGCGTTGGTTGACGCGTGCTTCCACATGATCACCCACTGCCACCCGTGAGGACGGTCTCGCCGCCGCGCCGTTGATTCTCACATGTCCGCCACGACAGGCCGCGGCGGCACCCGAGCGGGTCTTGGTGATCCGCACGGCCTGCAGCCACTGGTCGATGCGTACTGAATCAATACGAGCAGTCTGGCATCGCCTCAGATCATCGACGCCCTTGGCCCATGGTCTATCCTGCGACCGGGAGGACGCCCCGTAACGCCGGATGCGATTGCTCCGTGTCTTGGGCCGTCGGCGAGGAATAGCGGCCGTGCCGACCGGCCCCCGGCACCATCGATTCTGCCGTCACCCATGATGGCCAGTTCTCTATGTCGAATCAGGACCGACGGGAATCATCGATGCATTCCACATCGAATCCGACGGCCACCCCACCCCACTCCCCTCAACAACCGTGCCCAACGGCGCCGGATTCGAAGGAATCGCCACCACCTGAACCACACCGTTCGCCGGGGTTAGTCAAACTATGGCCGACCCCGGCGACCATCCCCACGTTCGACTTCTGCGTACTTGGAAAACGTCCCTCCCTATATGAGAGAAAGTCCCTTCGATCATGAATCACCTAGCGTTGATCGGTTCGGATCTGGGTCCCAGTTCGACTCTTCGCACGAGCGTCTGGGGCGGCCGGTCTTTGACGATCGGTCGCCGAGTCACCGAACGACCAGTTGTCCAGAAACGCGCGGCCGTAGGCTTTACTTGATGACCGTGTTATCGCCTGGCGTGCGCAGTTGCACGAAATGGGTCGGACTCGCTTCATTGCTCGCAGCGTCAGGAGTCTCCCACTTCCTACGGCCGGATTTCTTCGACAAGATCGTGCCGAAGTCCCTGCCGGGGAGTCAGCGGATGTGGACGCTCGTCAGCGGCGGCGCGGAACTGGCAGCCGCGCTGACGGTGGCAATACCACGAAGTAGACGGCACGGATCCATACTCGCCGGTCTCATCTTCCTTGTAGTTTGGCCCGCCAACTTCAAGATGGCATTTGATTGGCGTGAAAGGCCACCGCTTCAACGTTGGTTGGCCTATGGTCGCCTTCCGGTACAACTTCCATTGCTCAGTCTTGCCCGGCAGGTTTGGCGGTCAGCGCAGGATCCCTCGTCAAATGTCCAACGTTTTGTGACCAGGTAGCTGGCGCACTGCGCCCAGCCACGGACGGCTTGCGGTCCCGGAGGTCACGCGTCTGAGTCCTGCCCTCTTTGTAAGCCTTCCCCTGCAGCCATGCTTCTTGTTACACTTGTTGCAGATACGGAGGATATGATGTCGAGACCAGGCGTGCTTTCCAAGGCGACCCGGGTGGAGCCACTCGAAAACGATCGGAACTCTGCCGTTCGAATCGCGCTCGCGGTTGCAGCGCCTCACGGACAGTTGTTGACGCTGCAACTGCCAGACGGCAGCACACTGCCGCTCTCCGCGGCGCTCGTGGAAGTCTTGCGCGCCTCTGCTGATGAACTCGCCGAGGGGCACGCAGTCACAGTCTTGCCATCAGAGATTGCGCTCAGTCCCGCAGAAGCGGCCGAACTGCTCGGGTTGTCGCGACCGTTCGTTGCACGACTTCTCGACCAGGGCGACATTCCGTCCGAACGTCTTCCGCGAAGCAGACATCGCCGGATTCTTCTCTCAGACGTGTTGGCCTTCCAGGCTCAACGCGACCGTCGCCGGACCGGCCGACAGCGCGTTGGCGCACTCATCGAGGACGCCGGCCTCCCGTACTGACCCGGCCTGATGAATCGGATCTTCGCCGATACCAACGTCCTGTTTCCATTTTCCGTCATGGACCTCTTGCTAGCGCTCAGCGAGGACGGCCTCCACGAGCTGATCTGGACCGACGCTCTTCTTGACGAATGGGAAGACGTCATCGTCCGAGAACACAAGCGGACGAAGAAGACAGCGGCAGCGATTTCGGCCGCGATTCGTGAGTTCTTTCCGGACAGCGAGATCAAGCGACAGGACTATCTGCACCTCATCGCTGAGATGCCTGGCAACGACCCGGACGACCACGAGCACATGGCTGCCGCGATCGAGGGCGGTGCCACGGCGCTCATCACTCACAACAAGAAGGACTTCCCAGCCCAACAGCTGGCGACGTGAGGGCTCCGAGTATCGGACCCAGACACCTACCTCTGCGAGTTGGCGGCCGAGTACCCAGACGAGGTAGCAGACACGATCGTTCGGCTCGCTCGTTGAGCCGGCCCGACGAAAAATTGGCGGGAGTGAGCGCCGTGCGAACGCATCCGAACCGTGCAC
>JANMMQ010000485.1:0-1990 GCA_031373465.1 Ilumatobacteraceae bacterium
GCGCCGCCGTCCCCGCCGTCGTGAAGTACCCGGCCACGTCGAACAGCACATGGGCGGAGCCGCCGGACACGTGGACCCGCACCTTGCCGTTCGTCCCGACTTTCACCATGACGAGGTTGGGGACGGTCTGCCCGGCCACGAAGTTGAGGTTCGAGACCGTTGGCTGCTCCTCGCCCGAAGGCCAGGCAGTGATGAACCCCGATGTCGCCGGTTGATCGACGGTCACGTTCAAGACAACGGCGGTCGCGCCTGTCGCCGGCACGCCTCCGAGACCCGCCACTTTCAACTCGGTCAACGTGTTGCTGGCGAGCGCCGAGATGTTGCCGCCTGTGCCGTCGCGTGTGTCGAGCAGCCGTGCGGGGCTCAGCGGTACGAAGTAACTGCGCGTCGGAGGAACAAATCGTTCGAGGCGCACCGGACCCGTCGAGTACGACGAGCCGACGAAGTTCGCGCTGTGGACTGTCGCGTAGACCCAATAGGTTCCGTTGGGCAGGCCGCTGCCGCCCCAATCGAGCTTGTTTAGGCCGGCCGTGACAGGGATCGTGCCGACCTTGGTTCCGTTCCAAAGACCTGCATCGGTAGTCACGAAAATGTCCGCAGTCCCACCTGTGGTCGAGGTGAACGTGATCGGGGTGGTGCCACTAGAGAACGCGGCGTCGTCGGCGAGGCGGATGTCGTTGAGTGAGAAGTCGCGTGCACCACGGTCCTCGTTGATATCGAAACGCAGGCGGCTGATGCGCAGCCCGCGCCAACCAGCCTTGTAGACGGTGTTCTCGTCGTTGACCGCGACAGCCGGATTCGTGGCCAAGTCGATGGTCATGCGGTTGCAACCGGGGTAGATGACGATGTCCTGTGTCTCGCTCCAGGTCTGGCCGCCCTCGTCGAACCACGCGAACCGGGCATTCATTCCGCCACCCGGGGCGTCGGCAAGGCTGAACCCACCGCCGTAGCAGACGTCCATCGTCGCTCTGTGGTATCGATCGGGGATCAGCGGTGTGCGCAGCGGCAGTTCCACGAACGAGTCGTTGCGAATGGTCGTTCCATTGAGGTTGCCGCCATCGAAGTTGTGGATGACGAGGTCGCCGGAGCTGGCGATGTCGTCGGGACCAGTGAAGTCCCACGGATCGCCCGAGACCGTTGCGTAGTCTGCCCCGCCCTCATCGCTAGGGGTAAGCATCTTGACGACCGGAGAGGCATCCGGTGCGAGGGGAGAATCGGCGCGGTGTAGCCGCGCCCAGTCGAACTGCATCGTGAACGCATCGGGCGCTCCGTCGGAAGGGCCGCCGGCCAGCACATCGAAGCGGACGATCTTGCCCGTCCACACGCTCGGCCCGTCGAGCCCCGGCTGCGTGAGATCGACGTCGTACGGATGGAATCCGGCAGTCGCTGTGCCGATCCTTACTCTGTTCGACTGACCTGCTTCGTTGACGTAGCGCACCAGCATGTCGCGCCGAGTTTGGTCGATGCTCAGACTCATCGAGAAGTGCGTGTAGATCGAGGCGTCGATCGGCTTGATCAGACCATCACGACCCCATGGGAGGACAGCCCCCCACGTGCGCACGAGCTTCAACAACGAGCCATTCCTGGCGACGACCGTCTCGACTCCATTGGCACGGGAGATTCCAAAACTTCCCTCGGTGCCGATCACAGGAACGGGCGGCACGTCTTCGTCATTGGAGAAATCCCACGGGTCTCCGAGCACGTCGGTGGCGTAGTCGCCGCTGGAGGAGAACAGTGCTGAAGGTGGCGCAGTCAGGGGACTTGCAACCACGGTCGGGTGCGCCGACGCACCGGTCGACAAGACAACGGCGGACAACAAACCAACGGTTGTGGCAATGCTCAGCGAGCGGCACTTCATTCAGATTCTCCTCAAACGGCCCGCTTGCGTCATCGGCACCCTCCCGGAGGTGCTGGAGGAATTCTAACTAACCGGCTCCCGCAATCAGGGACCTTGGTCCTGCTCGATCAGGCTCAACACCCTGGTCAGCGC
>JANMMQ010000488.1:0-4621 GCA_031373465.1 Ilumatobacteraceae bacterium
AGTGCAAGGCGAACGGTCGCAAAGCTGTCGGATGGGGCTCCGTCGAAGTGGCTGAACGCCAGCCACAGCGGCGGGGCGCCCGGGATGACGGTGACGCTGCGTTCGCGAATGGTGTCGAGGGCAGTCGAGGGGTCGAAGCGCTGGACGAGCACGATCGTCGCACCGTTGGCCAAGCTCAGCCCGAGCACGACGTTGAGCCCGAAGATGTGGAACATGGGCAACACGGAAAAGACGACGTCGTCAGCCTTGATCCCTGCCCCAGCGGAGCGACCCTGCTCGAGGTTGGCCAGGAGGTTGCCGTGACTGAGCATTGCCGCCCGCGGCGACCCGGCGGTGCCGCTCGTGAAGATCAAAACAGCCAGCGCCTCGTCTTCGACCTCGACGATTTCCACCGGGTCGTCGTCGATGAGATCGTCGAAGCGGAGATCGGCACCTGTGGTCTCGGCATCGGTTGCGATGACCAGGCGTACCGACGGCACGTCGCTGCGGTCGACACCGTTCCACGCGGCTGCCGCGATCGGGTCGACCAGCACGATGCCAGCCCCCACTGTCGCGATCTCCTGTTGGATCTCCGGCGACGGGCTCTGCGGGTTCATCGGGACAACAGTCGCGCCGAGGCCGAGCACTGCGAGGTACGACTCGACGAAGTACAGGCCGTTGCCGCACAGCAGCGCAACGCGATCGCCCGTCGTGACGCCGAGCTTGGCGAACCCGCCGCGAAGCTTGGCAACGTCGGCACGGAGCTGGTCGTACGTGGTCTCGACGCTGCGGGTGATGATGGCGACGTGGCCGCCCGGATGCCCGTCGATGATGTGTGCGAGATTCACCGAGCTCGCTTCTACAGACGAAGCAATGAGATGACGCCGGCAGTCAGGATGAGGATCAAAAGGAGTGCCAGGGTGAGCGTGGTCGCCGGGCGCATGTCGCCAACCTACCGGGTGCGACCAGAGCGAGCGGCCTTTAGCGAGCGCGCCCAGAGCGAGCGCCTTTAGCGAGCGCGCCCTACCGGGTGCGAAGGGTCACCGGGCTGGTTGTCCCGATCGCGGGGCCGTCGGTCAACGGCGCCAGCGTGACCTGATCTCCCGGGCCGATGCCGAGGTCCATCGCCGCAGAGCGTTGGTCGAGCACGAGCGCAAGCATTCCGCAGCTGTCGACGACGAGCCCGACGGCGCCGGTCGAAACGTCGGCGAACGTCGACTTGCGTGTAGCCACCCGCGTCGACTCGCCGAACGTGACTTGCACCTGTGGCCCCCACTCGGCGATCTCTTCCGGCCCGACGTTGAGTTGGCAGTTGCCGAAGTGATCGACCCACAGCACTTCGCCGACCAATCCTTCTGGCTCCTGTCGCGGCAGCGGGACCATTCCCGGCAACAGTTCGTCAGCGTCGACCAACGGGCCGAGCTCGGCGAGGTCCACACCGTTGCAGAGATGACCGACGACCGGGGCGAAGATGTCGCGTCCCGCGAAGGTGACACCGTGGGATTGAAGGTGGTACTGCTTGTTGGTCAGGATCGCGGCCCGGCCGGCACCTCCGGCCATGGCGACCGCGGGTGCCAACAGACCGTTGTCCGGACCGACCAGCACCGCCTCGCCATCGGCCACTTCGATCGCGATCGACTTGCGGGTGCCACCCACACCTGGATCGACCACGGCGAGGATGACACCGGTTGGGATGTACGAGATGCAACGGGCCAGCGCCAGACTCCCGGCCCGAACGTCGAACGGCCTGATGTTGTGGGTCAGGTCGATGGTCTGGGCGTGCGGCGCGATGTCGCGGATGACCGCCTTGACAACACCGACGAATTCGTCGACGAGCCCATAGTCCGTGAGCATCGACACGGTTTCATAGCGGCGGCCCATTGGCGACAACATAGCGACGGGCGTTGCACTGTCACCCAAAAATCAACGAGGCCCGAAAAATCGACGAGGGCCGATGCCAACCCCCCGATGGCACCAGCCCTGTCGGCGCATCCTTGCGGATGCGACTCCGTGTGTTGATCACGCGGCGGTCGTTTTGACCTGGGTGAAAGGTTAGACATACGCGGGTCATTGAGAAAAGAGTCACACCAAGAAATTTTGGACGTAAGTAGTGCCTCAAGCGCTGTCAGTGGGGCTGACCGAGCTCACGGCTTCGTTCGGTCGCGGCCAACACGCACTCCAACAGGGCCGAGCGTGTGCCATGTTCTTCGAGGACCCGCAGACCAGCCGCAGTGGTGCCTCCTGGTGACGTGACCATCGCCCGCAGCGTGACCGGGTCGCCGTACTCGTCGAGCATCGCCGCGGACCCCACGAACAACTGACGGACAAGGGCATCCGCGATCGGCCGAGTCAGCCCGGCGAGTACTCCCGCGTCGGTCAACGCCTCGGCGACGAGGAAGAGGTATGCAGGACCGCTGCCAATCAGACCGGTGACTGCATCGAGCAGCGGCTCAGGTACTCGGACGACCGTTCCGACAGCGCCGAGGATGCCCTCCGCCCAATCGAGGTCCTCGTCGGTCGCAAACGGCCCTGCACAAATCGCCGCCGCCCCCTTGCCAAGCAATGCGGGGGTGTTTGGTATCGAACGCACGACGGCCACCCCCTCGCCACATGCACGCTGCAACGTGTCGATCGATACACCCGCCGCGATCGACAACACGCGAAGCGCTCCCGCGGCGACTGCCTCGGCCGCAGCATCGGCGGCGTCGTACGGCTTCACGGCGATCACCGCTGCCTCGCAGGGCGGCACGGTCGCGCTGATGGCAACGGCGGGGTACATCTCCTTCAGCGCTTCGCGGCGCGCCTCGGAGACCTCGACAACTGCCAGGTCGGTGGTTGCCCAACCGTTGGCCACGAGCCCGCCCAACAGCGCAGCACCCATGTTGCCCCCGCCGACCACGGCCAATCGGAAGTTGCTCATTGCCGCAGGCTAATCACATGGCGCCGGAACGGATGGCGCTGCGACATTCCCCGAAGAGCACCATCCGCCCGGCACCCACATTGATGTGCGCCCAACCGGTGAGAGCGGAAAAGAAGCGATCGATCAACGCGCGACGCGACTGGCGAATCCCAGCCGGATCAGCGCTGGGAACGACTGCTCGCTGTACGCGTAGATCGATCCGACGACGCGGTCGACCTCGTCGGCGCACACCGCTGCCAACGGCAACTCGCCGCGCAGGAACAGCGCATCTTCGACTCCGATTGCGAAGTGGGCTCCGACGAGCTTCTGGTTGCGCCGCAACGCCATCTCGTAGACCTGGGCCACGTTCTCCTCGGGGGCCGGCATCACGTATGCCTCGTAGCGCAACGTGCGTTGACCGAGGGTCAGCCACACGGTGATGTGATCCTTCTCGTCGCCGTGCAGGCGCACGTACCAACGATGCTGGTCGCCTTCGTCGCGATCCACCGCCTCGACCGCCGGGTTCGACTCGGCCAGTTGGGCGAGCCACTGATCGATCTGAGCCGCAAGCGCCGACACCGCGGTGTCGTCGTGCACGTCGCTCACGCGCAGGCCACCAGCTCGCGGACGGTCAAGTCGGCATACACCCGACGCAGCCGCGCCGCAGCGAAACCCCATGTGTACTGCCGTGCACGTGCCGCCCCGCGTCGGCCCATCGACGCGGCACGCTGTGGATCGTCAAGGATCTGGTTGATGTACTCCGCGTAGCTGTGCGGATCGCGGTCGTGTACCAGGAAACCGTTGTCGCCATGATCGACGAGGGTCAGCAATCCGCCGACTGCACTGGCCACCACGGGAATCCCGCACGCCGAGGCCTCGAGCGCAACGAGTCCGAAGCTCTCACTGCGGCTGGGCACGATCACGACATCGGCGGCGCGGTAGAACGTGCTGAGGATGTGGTGCGGTTGCGGCTCGATGAACCGGACCTGACCCTCGACGCCGAGCTCGGTGATGAGATCCCGCACATGTTGCATCTCGGCTGCGCCCTCCACGCCGCTGGCACCGCCGACGATCAGCAAAAGCGCGTCCGGCCTGTTCAGCGCGGCGAGCGCCCGCACCGCGACATCGGGGCCTTTCAACGGTTGGATGCGGCCGACGAACAACAGCACCGGACAGCCGAGCGGCAGGTCGACGGCGTTACGTGCACCATTCCGGTCGCCGGGGGCGAAGAACGCATGCTCGACGCCGGGGGCGATGATCTCGATCTTGCCTGCGGGCTGGCCGTACAACCGAAGGAACTGCCGCTCCTCCTCGGTGCAACTGACACAGATCGCGTCGGCGCAGCCGATGATCTCGGCCACGGCGCGCTCCCGCCACTCGGGCTCCAGGTCGCCGCCCTCCGCCTTCACCTTGGCGAGGGTGTGGAAGGTGCTGACGAACGGCAGGTCAAGCTCGTGTTTGATGCGGTGTGCAACGAGGCCGCTGAGCCAGTAGTTGGCGTGCAGAACGTCGGTCGGCGAGTCGTTCTTGATGTGGTCGACAACGGCGTCGCCGAACTCCGACAAAACCGAGGGCAGTAGCTCTTTGGGCAGGTCGTATGGTCCGGCTGGGACGTGGATGACTCGGTGTCCCGGCTCGACTTGGACGACTTCTGGGAGGTCAGCACGGGTGGCCCTGGTGTATGTCGTGCATTCCACGCCCGCCTGCGCCAGTGCCGACACCAGCTCGCGTACGTACACGTTC
>JANMMQ010000497.1:0-3672 GCA_031373465.1 Ilumatobacteraceae bacterium
GACATCACCATCGTCGGCAGTTCACCCGAGCCGATGGTGCAGGTGCTCGGCCGCAAGGTGATCAGTCGTCCGATCGCCGGCACTCGTCGTCGTGGCCGTGACGACGACCACGACCGGCGCATGGCCGGTGAGCTGAAGGAGAATCCGAAGGAGGTCGCCGAGCACATCATGCTGGTCGACCTCGCTCGCAACGACGTCGGCCGCATTGCCAAATTCGGCAGTGTGCACGTCGACGAGTTGATGACCCTGGAGCGTTACAGCCATGTGATGCACCTCACGTCGCAGGTCAGCGGCGAACTGGTCGACGGCAAGACACCGATCGACGTGTTGCGGGCGACCCTTCCCGCTGGGACGGTCAGTGGTGCACCGAAGGTGCGCGCGATGGAGATCATCGACGAGCTCGAACCGGTGAAGCGCGGGCCGTACGCGGGAGTGGTCGGTTATGTCGACTTCAGCGGGAACCTCGATACTGCGATCGCGATTCGGACCATGTTCGTCGGGGCCCACGGCGCATCGTTCCAGGCCGGCGCGGGCATCGTCGCCGACTCGATTCCCGACGACGAAGACCTCGAATGCCGCAACAAGGCGGCGGCCCTGCTGGCGGCGGTCCCTGCGGCGCGGCGCATGACCGCGCAGCGCGCCGCGGTGGGAACCCCCGCCTGACCCGGGCTACTTGGTAAGGCCGGCGATCAGGAGGATCGTGCCCAGCGCCCCGACTGCAAGCGTGCCGAGAAGAGCGATCGCCACGAGGCCGGGGACGCTGGTGATCGCGCGGATCCAGAGGAACAGCGCGGGCAGCTCTTTGCGGTGCTCCTTGAGATGCACTTGCAAAGCACCGAAGGTCTTGTTGTTCCTTGCCAGTCGTTCCCCACTGTCGTAATCGATCAGCACGTTCGCTGGGCTGCGCGCGTCGGCCAGCGCGGTGCGCACGTTGTCGAGCAGAGCAGGCGCGACCTTGATCGTTGCCCGAACGAAGAACCAGGCGAGTAGTGCAGCGGCAGCCGGAAGAAGGCAGATCACACCACCGAGCACGATCCAGGTGGATCGGCTGCGATCGAACACCCACATCCCGGTGGCGAACGTGGCGGCACCGATCGCCGCCGCGACGGCGGTGACTCCGAACGCCAGCGTGTTGACCTTGGCCAACGTCCGGCGGAGACCATCGGACACACGCGCGGCCACGAGTTCGAGATCTGCCATCGCCACAGTGTGGCATCCGTTGGTGCGGCTGCGACACTGTGCGCATGGAAACCAGTTGGCTCGGCGATCGACGCGACGTAATCGTGATCGAAGGACCCGATGCGGCCACTTACCTGCAGTCGCAGGCCTCACAGGACCTCCGCGGAATGGTTGTCGGCGATGTGCGCTGGACTTTTCTGTTGCAGCCGACAGGCAAGGTCGAAGTGCTCGCTCGGGTGACCATGGTCGGCGACGAGCGGTTCGAGCTCGACACCGACCCGGGCTTTGGTCCGGCGCTCGAAGCTCGACTCAATCGATTCAAGATCCGCGTCAAGGCGACGGTCGAAGCGCTCGCACAGACCGGGGGGTCTGACGAGGTCGACGACGACGAACGAATCGCGGCTGCGTGGCCGAAGATGGGCGCCGAGATCATCCCTGGCGAGACGATCCCTGCGGAGACCGGCTTGGAGCAGGTTGCCGTCAGCTTCACCAAGGGCTGTTACCCGGGCCAGGAGTTGGTCGAGCGGATGGACAGCAGAGGGTCGACTGCACCTCGCCATCTCTCCGTGTTGCCGCGACACAGCGATGATGCGCCCGGTGTTCCCGTGACACAGGACGGGACGCCGATCGGCACGATCACGTCGGTGGGTACGACCCAGGTCCTGGCGTATCTCAAGCGCGGGCACGACGGCTCAGCGCGAGACTGACTCGGTGGTTTCGACGAAGTCTTTGGCGAAGAACCTCGAACGCATGCGCAAGATCGCGCTTGGCCTTCCCGAGGCGACAGAAGAGGTGACGTGGGGGACCGACATCAACTTCCGGGTCCGCAAGAAGATCTTCGCCTTTCCCGGTCAGGGTGGAAGCCTGACGGTGAAAGCTGATCGGGAGGAACTGCCGGCGTTGCTCGGCGACTCTCGATTCACACCGGCGCCGTATCTGGCGCGTGGCGGGTGGGTAAGGATGGACTTGAGCGCGGCGACCCCCGATTGGGACGAGATCGACGAACTCATCCGCACCTCGTACTGCCTGATCGCACCAAAGAAGCTGGCCGCGCAGATCTACGGCAGCTAGCGCGTCCCGAAGCCGCCGGCTGTTGCGGGGCCGCTCGCGAGCTGAGCGAGCTCAGGCGCTTGTTGCAAGGCCTGGAGGATCCACGCCGGGTTGGCGAGGCTCTGCGCGGCGCGTAGCCAACCGATCGCGGTGTCGCGATCCCCGAGCGCCGCGGCGCTGCGAGCGACAGCCATTGCCGTGATCGGTGAAGGCGAACGGCGATAGGAGTCGGCTGCGTAGTGGGCTGCGGTGTCGTAGTCGCCGAGACGAATGAGGATGTCGGCAAGAGCCTGCTCGGCCTCTGCGTTACCGGTGGGAAGGGGCCGGGGGAGGAGGGCGACGAGTGGTGCCAGCGTTCGCTCGTCGGCAGCGTCGGGCGGCAACCACTGTGCCTGACCGGTGTACGCAAACGAGTCCATCAACACGGCGCGTGCCAACTCAGGATTGGTCTGGTGCAGTTGCTGGTTGGCGCGGAACCACGGCGAGGGAACTTGACCCGGGAGCATTCGCGACAAGTCGCCCTCGCGCCAGGCCGCTGTCTCTGCCAACTCGGCGGCACTACGCCCGCTCGGCCGCTTGGATGCGCTGTGGCTACGAAGCATCTGGATCTGAGCCATCAACGGGAAGATCGCTGCATAGATCGCGATCGAGCCGAAGCGAGGTTGGCTGAGCAACCACAACCCACCGCCGACCGTGATGGCCAGGCTGGCGTACAGCATGATGATTCTGGCCCTCTTGCCGAAGAAGACCTCGAGACCGGAGAGCACGATGTTGCCGCCATCGAACGGCAGGATGGGCAGCAGGTTGAACAGTCCGATGACCGGTCCCGCCCACCACAGTGCGCGGGCCGCGTTGGATGCACCGACCCCCGGATGCAAAGGGTGGACCCCCATCAACCCCAGGGCCAGCACGCTGACCAAGATCTGTATCGCCGGGCCGGCGAAGCTGATGGCGGCGCGTTCCCACCGTTTCAATGGACGAGTGGGCACGAACGATGCGTACCCGGCCAGGAAGTCGAGCGAGATCTCCGCCTGAGCGCCGGTCGCGCGTGCTGCCAAGGCATGGCCGAGCTCGTGCAGCAACGTCAAGGCGGCGATGAAACCGGCAAGCCATATCCCGAGGTCGGGCCCATTGGCGAGCACCACGACCACCATCAGGATGTAGAAACCGGAGCGGACGTGGACGGGAAACCCGAACAGTCGAAACGCCGGTTGTGATTCCATTCGCAGAGCCTACGCAGCCGGAAACTCCCTCCCACCGGCGGGGACCCCGTAGACTCGTCTCTCGTGCCGTACGTCTATTCCTTCGATCACAAACACCGCCGTTCCCCTATGGAGTACAAGGATCTTCTGGGAGGTAAAGGCGCCAACCTGGCGGAAATGACCAGCGTCTTGAAACTGCCGGTCCCGCCGGGATTCACGATCTCGACCGACGCATGCAGGG
>JANMMQ010000512.1:0-6500 GCA_031373465.1 Ilumatobacteraceae bacterium
CTGGCGACCGTTCTTCAGAACCGCCTCGAAGTGCGCAAGCAGACGCTGGTGGTCATGACGAAGCGCCACGAGCGCCTGACGGCGCTGGCCGAGAAGTGCCGCAATCACGGTGTTGACGTCTGATGCAGCCACGGGACACTGATCGGGCGAGGGGCGTGATGGTCGCGGTCATGGCCGCGACCATCGCCCTCGGGCTGGCAGCGTGCGGATCCTCCGCCGCAAGTGGGGATCCCACGCTGCCAGCGGGATCTTCGGTCGCGACGACCGAGGCCACAACGGTGGCGACTATGGAGGTCGCCACCGTTGCGAGCACCACAGCCGTGACGGTCACGACCGTGCCGGCCACCGAGCCCGCTGCAACGGCCCCCCCGTCGTCGGCAGCGGAACCTGCGGCGGTTGTCGTGAGCGACCCAGACATCGCCGACCTCGAGAAGCAGCTCGACGAGATCGACCAGCTGCTGGCCGGAGTCGACGCGGATCTCAATCAAGACTGATCCGACCGGCAACAATGGGTGCGTGCCGATGACTGCGTGCCGATGAGCGGGCGCGTGCTGGTCGTGGAGGACGACGACGCCGTGCGCTCGGCAGTCGATCGTGGCCTCGGCGTGCACGGCTTCGACGTCTCCTCCGTCGCGGATGCCGAGTCCGCGATCGAGGTGGTTGCTCGACGCCGGCCGGACGTGATGATCGTGGACATCGGATTGCCCGGTATGTCGGGTGTCGAGTTGTGCACGCGCTTGCGGGGGCTCGATGTCGACACGCCGATCCTCATCCTGTCGGCGCGAGATCAGGTGGGCGATCGGGTCGCAGGTCTGCAAGCCGGTGCGGACGACTACGTCGTCAAGCCGTTCTCGCTCGATGAGCTGGCGGCGCGGCTTCATGCACTGTTGCGGCGGGCGCGGCCGACGATGGGTGTCACGTCGGTGCTGGCCGCCGGTCCGCTGTGGATCGATCTCGATCGCCGAGTGGCCAAGGTCAACGAGGAACGACTCGATCTGTCGAGGCGGGAGTTCGATCTCCTCGGCGCGTTCGTGGCAAACCCGTCGATCGTCCTCTCGCGCATCCGTCTGCTCGAGATGGTCTGGGGGTACGACTTCGATGTCGACACCAACGTGGTCGACGTCTTCGTCGGGTACCTTCGCCGCAAGCTGGATGCCGCCGGCGCGCCGTCGTTGCTCGAGACCGTGCGCGGTGTCGGCTTCGTGTTGAGGGTCGGTTAGATGCGGCTGGCGACTCGCACAGGACTGGCGTCGTTCGTCGCCGCATCGATCACCTTGCTGGCCGTTGGATCACTGTTCCGCGGCTACTTCGCCAGTGTCCTGCAGGACCGGGTCGACAATCAATTGCAGGACCGTGCGAAAACCGCGCCGATCCTGGCAGCAGTTGCCGAGAGGCTCTCCCAATCGGAGCTGCGAACGACGTTGGAGGGGGCCCGGGTCGTGATCGGCGACCAGACGATCTCCCTGGGGCTCCTGCCCGATGAACCTCTGCCCGACCGAATCGTTCCCGGCTGGTCGACAGCGCGCGCCAGTGGCGATCGGTGGCGGCTCTACACCGTCACGGTCGTCGATGTCCCCAAGCCAGGCGACAAGGCTCTCGTGCAGTTGGTCGCCCCGCTCGGCGACGTCGATGCGCGAGCGATTCAACTGCGCCGCCGCGTGATCTTCGTGATGGTGCTGACGTCCGTGGCCGCGGGATTGGTCGGCTATCTCCTCGGAAAGGTTGCGACACGGCCGCTCACCGCGCTGCGCAGCGACACCGGCCGAATCGAGGATGCGGAACCGAGTACGTGGCGGGTTGGCAACTCGTACGGGTCGACCGAGGTCGACGATGTCGCGGCCACGCTGAACGAGAACCTGGAACGCCTCGCCGACGAGACGCGTCGGCGAGGTGCGGCGCTCGACGCTGCACGCGCTTTTGCCGCGTCGGCCACCCACGAGTTGCGCACGCCGCTGCAGAGCGCGCTCATCAATCTCGACATCGCCAGGAGCGATCTGATCGCTGAGGCGGATCGCACCGAGGTGCTGGGCCTGGCCAACGAGCAGCTACAACGGATGGCGACGTCTCTCTCAGCAGTGCGCGCCCTCGCGGACGCCGAGTTCGCCGATCAGTCGTGGTTCGATCAGATCGATCTCGCCGACGTCGCCGATTCAGCCGTGGCCGACGAGAGACGCCGCGCCCCGGATGCTGTGATCGACATCGAGTCGTCGCCGGCCGCATCGACGTCGTCGACGTCGATGATCGCTTGGCGCGATGGTGTCAGGCTGGCGATCGCGAACATCGTCCGCAATGCGCTGATCCACGGGGTGCCGCCGGGCGGTGGCACCCAGCGAGTTGTCGTCTCCGTGACTGGTTCGACCGTCACTGTGGACGACAACGGGCCTGGCGTCGCCGCAGCCGATCGCGAGCGCGTGTTGCAGCGTTTCGAACGCGGTAGTGGCACCGGATCCGGGCTCGGTCTGGCAATCGCCCAACAAGTTGCCGTTGCTCACGGCGGGCGGCTGACGATCGGAGCAAGCCCGCTCGGGGGAGCCCACGTCGTGCTGTCGCTTGCACCGGCCCCGTGATGTCGTCCGCTGAGTCCTATTCGTCCTCGTAGTACTCGCGGCCGAGATGGGTGATCTGCTCTTCGCCCATCATCCAGCGCAGCGTGTTCTTGAGCTTGGTGAGCTGGATGAACAAATCGTGCTCCGCATACAGGCCGGGGGCGACCATGGGTGCCTTGTAGTAGAAGCTCAGCCATTCCTGGATGCCGAACAGTCCAGCACGCTGCGCAAGGTCGCTGAACAGCACCAGGTCGAGCGCGAGCGGCGCGGCGAGGATCGAATCACGGCACAGGAAGTCGATCTTCAGCTGCATCGGGTAACCGAGCCAACCGAAGATGTCGATGTTGTCCCAGCCCTCTTTGTTGTCGCCGCGTGGCGGGTAGTAGTTGATTCGAACCTTGTGGTACACGTTGCCGTACAGGGCCGGGAAGACTTCGGGGTCGAGGATGTGCTCGAGCACGCCGAGCTTCGACTCCTCCTTGGTCTTGAAGTTGTCGGGGTCGTCCAGCACCTCGCCGTCGCGGTTGCCGAGGATGTTGGTCGAGTACCAACCGGACAAGCCGAGCATGCGCGCTTTCAGCATCGGGCCGATCACCGTCTTGATCAAGGTCTGTCCGGTCTTGAAATCCTTACCGCTGATCGGGATCTTGCGTTCGGTGGCCAGATCACGAAGGGCAGGAATATCGACCGTCAGGTTCGGCGCTCCGTTGGCGAACGGAACACCTTCGAGGATGGCCGCGTAGGCGTACAGCATCGACGGAGCGATCGTCGGGTCGTTGGCGTCGATCGCTGCATCGAATGCTTCGAGGCTCATGTGCGCGGGCCCGGGCTCGATGAAGATCTCGGTGCTCGCACACCAGATCATGACGACTCGCTCGACCTGCTTGTCCTCGCGGAACCTGTTGATGTCCTCGCGAATTGCGTTGAGCATGCTGCGCTTGTTGATCGTGTGCATCGTGTTGTCCGCGTCGATTCGCTTGACGTACTCGCGATCGAACGCAGCGGGCATCGGTCGAACTTCGCGTAGGGCGTCGCTGACCGCCTCGATGTGCTTGCCCCCTTCAAGGACGCCGGCCCGTGTTGCCGCGACGTAGGCGTCATCGGGGAAGGGATCCCAAGCGCCGAAGACGATGTCTTCGAGGGAAGCCAACGGAAGGAACTCGCTGATCAGTGGGCGGCGATTGTCGGTGCGCAATCCGAGACGAATCGTCCCCATCTGGGTCAGCGAGCCCACGGGCGCACTCATGCCTCTCTTGACCAGTTCGACCCCGGCGATCAACGTCGACGCGACGGCTCCGAGGCCGACCGTCAGTACGCCGAGGCGGCCTTCTGGTAGCGCGACTGTTGGAGATGGGGGAGTGGCCATGGTTGACCAGACTAGAAATGTGGAGCGCTCTAGCGTTCCTTGGCACCCTGAAAAGCCTGCGATGGTCTCGCCGGCCTCGTTTGCTTGTGCTCCCCGACGGGTACTCCAGAGCAGTCCGGGGAAATTGTTCCCGTGATGGATGCAGGAGGCGACATGCCAGAGGAACCCATTCTCGAGCCGGGTGTGGTGGAACCGATCCACATCGTCCCGGCGACCACGCCACTTGAACCGACTGCGTACGCACCGGTCTACACCGAGCCCACGCGGGTCATGCCGGCGGTCGCCTATCAACCCGTTGCCGAGCCGGTGGTTCCGACACTTGTGCCCGTCGCGACAGGCCCTTCCTACATCGACAGGCGGCCGGCGTGGCCGTACTTCATCGCCCTTCTCGCGCTGCTGCTCGGTGGACTGGTCGGCTTTCTGATCGGCAATGGTCGCAACGACCAGACGGCATCACTCACGTCGAGCCCATTGGATTCGACGGTCACCCCGTCGGTGCAGGATCTGCAGAATCAGGTCGCTCTGCTCACCGCCGCGCAGACGAAATCTGCAGAGGACCTGGCCGCGTTGCAGGACACCTTGACGCAAACCCAGGCCGAGCGTGACGCGCTCGCAGCTCAGGCCGGTGATGCAGGTGGCACGGCCACGGGGCTGCAGGCCGAGCTCGATGCGAGCAAGGCCGAAGTCGCCAAGTTGCAGGCAGACGTCAAGACTCTGACAGGCCAGCTCGACACAGCAAACGCCGCGTTAGCTCAGACCCAAGCATCCCTCCAGACCGTCCAGGGCCAGTTGGACGCGGCGAACGCGACGTTGACTGCTTTGCGCCCGACGCCGCTCGCCAACTACGTCAACCAACAGATCAGCAAAGCCCGCGCCGACGCACAAGCCAACGGCTGGACCTTGATCGAACAGCCGGCCAACAAGCCATCGGCCGGCGTCGGCACCATCCTGGAGCAGACCCCGGCGCCCAATACGACCATGGTGACAGGCTCCGTTCTGTACGTGAAGGTGGCGTAGTCGCACTGCCACAACTCCTACGGCCTGGCTACCGTACTGGGCGTGGCCGAGACCGTCGAAGATCGCGTTCGGGTGATCTGCATGTCGCTGCCAGAGGTGACCGAAAAGCTGAGTCATGGCGCGCCCGCGTTCTTCGTGCGCAAGCAGTTCGTGATGCTCTGGCCGGACGGTCACCATGATCATCACTTTCCCCATCTGTGGTGTGCCGCGCCGGTGGGCGCACAGGCCGAGCTGATCGAAACGGAACCGGAACGGTTCTTTCGACCGCCGTACGTTGGCGGCCGCGGATGGCTGGGAGTGCGGCTCGATGGACGGCCTGACTGGGATGAGGTGGCCGCAGTGTGTAGGGATGCCTATCGTACGGTTGCCCCGAAGAAGTTGGCCGAATCGATCGACATCGTCGTCGTGCTCGACCAAGACATGCGGCGTGTCGTTGAAGAACAGCGCCTCGGCTAC
Source organism: Ilumatobacteraceae bacterium (assembly GCA_031373465.1). Classification (GTDB taxonomy): domain Bacteria; phylum Actinomycetota; class Acidimicrobiia; order Acidimicrobiales; family Ilumatobacteraceae; genus JAENVT01. Next base: position 5,386 of record JANMMQ010000512.1, read on the forward strand.
GTCGCCTCGGTGTGTCCGGACGGCACGCCGAATCTGTCGCCGAAGGGAACGACAGCCGTGTGGGACGACGATCACCTCGTCTTCGCGCACCTCCACTCGAATCGGACCGTCGGCAACATCGAGGCAGGAAACCCCATCGTCGAGATCAACGTGGTCGACCCGATCAAGCGCAAGGGTTATCGCTTCAAAGGTCCAGCGACGGTCCACCGGGAGGGGACGCTGTACGAAGCTGGTCTGCGCTTCTACCAGCAGCGAAGTGGCCTCGACCCGTGCCGGATCGAGGCAATCGTCATCATCAGCGTCGAGCAGGTCGCTCCGTTGGTCTCTCCTGCGTACGACGACGGCTCGACCGAGGACGAAGTCGAGCAGCGATCCCTCAAGATGTACCGCCTCGAGCGTCTCCGCTGATCTCAGAGTTCGGTCAGTCGGTTGGCGGGGCCATCTGGAACAGGTTGAACATCGCCCCTTGCGGGTCGGCGACGACGGCCATTCGCCCAACGGGGATGTCGAACGGCTCGACGAAGACCTTTCCGCCGAGCGCGGCGACCTTGGCAGCACTGGCGTCGACGTCTTCTGCGCCGAAGTAGATGCTCCAGTGGGCCGGGATTCCGGGCATCTGCGGTGGCATCGTTCCGGCGAGCATCGTCTCGGGTGTGCCGTCGAGCGTGAAGCCGTCGTATGTGGTGCCATCGTCCATCGGCGCAGAGAGGATCTTCAGACCCAAGACCTTTTCGTAGAAGCCGGCGGTGCGGTCATTTGGCGGGGCGACGAGCTCCGACCAGGTGAAGGCGCCGGGCTCGTTGACTCGGTCCGCGCCGATGTTGGTCGACGGCGTCCACAACATCAGGAATGCGCCGGCGGGATCCGTGATCACCGCCATCCGACCCGCATCCATCACGTCGAACGGAGGCACGTGCACCGAGCCGCCCGCGCCCTCGACCAACGCGGCAGTTGCATCGACATCGGTGACGGTGACGTACATCTGCCAGTGGGGCGGTACACCGGCGGCAGCTTGCTCCGGCTGTTGTGTAGAAATTGCAGCCACATTGTCGCCCTTGATCTTGGCCATGGAATAGAAGACGTTGTCGCCCACAGGAAGATCGTCGAACGACCAG
>JANMMQ010000588.1:0-6099 GCA_031373465.1 Ilumatobacteraceae bacterium
GCCGCTAGCCTGCCACCCGGAAGGATGCCAGAGTGGACGAATGGGACGGTCTCGAACACCGTTGAGGTCTTATGGGTCTCCGTGGGTTCGAATCCCACTCCTTCCGCCAAACAGATAGCGGATCAGACCGTACGCAAGGGCGCCGCCGACCAGTTGCATCACGATGAACATTGGCGCCGACGAGGGTTTGATGCCGGCGAAGCTGTCCGACAACGTCCGCGCAATCGTCACGGCCGGGTTGGCGAAGCTGGTGCTCGAGGTGAACCAGTAGGCGCCGCCGATCCAGAGCCCCACCGCAAAGGGAACGGCGCTGGCCCGTCCTGAACGCACGCAGCCGTGGATGACCAGCAGAAGCCCCATGGTTGCGACCACTTCGGACAACCACAGCGCGCCGGACGACCGCACCTTCGTGCTGACGTTGATAGCCGGAAGCTCGAACATCAGGTTGGCCACCACGGCTCCAATGCACCCACCGACCGTCTGCGCAACGACGTAGAAGGCGGCCGCTCGACGGTCGATCGTGCCGAACAGGCAATCCACGATTGTGACGATCGGGTTGAAATGCGCGCCGGACACCGCACCGAACATGAGGATGAGCGCGATGAGGGCGCCAGCGGTCGCAGCTGCGTTCTCCAGCAGCTGCAACCCGACGTCCGCAGGAGACAAGCGACTCGCCATGATGCCGGAGCCGATCACGGCGACGATCAGGAACGCGCTACCGATCGACTCGGCGACGAAGCGCCGCGCCAGTGTTGCCTGCAAGACACCGGGGCCTGTCTCCGGCGCGTCGGCGAGTGTTGACATTCGCTCTCTCAGGCGTCAGCCGCAGCAGGGCTGCTCGGCGACATTCGGGGTGGCGGGCAGGCAGCAGCCGTCTTCCTGTTCGAGGTTCGGTGCATCAGCGTGAACCGTATAGAACTCCCACGAGTTCTCCGGACCGTGAATCCACACCTTGTCCTGCACGGCGTAGCAGCAGGAGACGTTGTCTTGGACATCGGTCGGTAACGCTGCAGCCTGTGCTCGAGCTACGGCTGCGCCGACTTGATCGGTCGACTCGACCTCCACACCGATGTGGTTGAGCGATCCCGGCTCTCCACCGCCGGCGAACAGGATCAGCTTCAGGGGCGGCTCGGCGATTGCGAAGTTGGCGTAACCGTCTCGAATCTTTGATGGCGGCGTGTTGAACAGTTTGGTATAGAAGTCGATCGACGCTTCGAGGTCGGCAACATTGAGTGCGAGTTGTACACGGGACACGACAGGTCTCCTTGGATCGGGGGAGTCGATCTGCATCGACAATCATCGATGTGTAGTGTGCCGAATGGATTGACAGAAGTCAATACACTGCATCGATATTTTTCGATATAGTGCTGACCATGCCGAAAACGAGGACCCTTCCCGTCGATCAAGCAGCGACCTGCTGCGGCTCGGTGTGCACAGATGTCCTGAGTGAGAACGCCGCTGAGAGTCTTGCCCGGTCGTTCACAGCCCTATCGGACCCGGTACGTCTGCGCCTGCTCTCCTGCGTGGCCAGCGCCGACGAGGTGTGCGCCTGCGACCTCCTGGAACCGTCGGGTCGCTCGCAGCCAACGGTCAGCCATCACATGAAGCTCCTGGTCGATGCCGGACTCGTGGAACGCGAAAAGCGCGGCTTGTGGGTCTGGTACCGCGTTGCACCGCAGCGGCTCGCGGAGTTGCGGGCAGCCCTCAGTTGAACACGGAGCCAAGCATGCCGTCGGTGTTGTTCTTGTGTGTTCACAACGCGGGTCGCTCACAGATGGCACTCGGCTGGTTTCGCCACCTCGCCGGAAAGGGTGCGATCGTCTGGTCCGGCGGCAGCGAACCAGTGGACGCGATCAACCCGGCCGCAGTTGCTGCCATGGCCGAGATCGGCATCGACATCACATCCGAGTTTCCCAAGCCGTGGACCGACGAGGTTGTGCGCGCCGCCGACGTTGTGGTCACCATGGGATGCGGCGATGCCTGCCCGTTCTACCCAGGTAAGCGCTACGAGGACTGGCAGCTCGACGATCCAGCGGGGCAATCGATCGACGCGGTCCGACCCATCAGAGACGAGATCGGCCGAAGAGTCCGCGCCCTGCTGGCGTCACTCGGCGTGCCGGTCGTTGCTTGCTGACCCACTACTCGCACCGCAGTCCCTCGGCCGGCAGGTGGCCAGAAGGATCGACCAGATAGTCCTCGACGGTCGAGGTGGAGCAGGCATTGAGGCCATATCCGGTGTGCCGGTTGCCGACGACCACCACGAGACGTCCTTTCTCGAGTGCTGACGCCATCTTGCGCGAGCCGTCGAGCGGCGTCGCCGGGTCACCCGTGGTGCCCAGCACGACGATCGGTCCGGCGCCCTTGCCGGTGATCGCGATCCGCGGATCCCCGGACGGCGGGAAGAACGTGCACGAATAATCCCCGACCGTTCGCTGCGTGAAGCGTGGGGCGACGCTCTGGAACTCGGCGACGGTGGCGTCCTGCTGCTCGACGGTCGGCCGCTCGGCGGTGTCCATGCACGTGATCACTTGAAACGCCTCCAGGGAGTCGCCGTAGGTCCCATCGGGGTTGCGCACGAAGTACTCGTCGTACAGCTCGAGCAAGCCTGATCCGTCGCCCGCCTGTGCACGTGCCAACGCCCTAGCGAGTCGGGGCCAGCTCGATTCTGCGTACATCGCCTCGCCGACCGCCCACACTGCCACTTCCAGCGAGATCTTGGGCCGTCCCGGCGGGCTGGCGAGGGGCGAGGCGTCGATGGATGTGAACAGGCGGTCGAACGCTCCTGCAGCGTCACCGCCGTTGTAGAACGCACACTTCGGATCAGCGCTGCACGTGCTCAGGAACGTCGACAACGAATCCTCGAAGCCCTTGGCCTGTTGGAGATCGCCGTCCTCTGCACCAGCGGTGGGATCCACCGCACCATCGAGGACCGCGGCGCGCACGGTCGTCGGGAACATGGTTGCCCACGTCGCCCCGAGCTCGCTGCCGTAACTGAACCCCAGATAGCTGATCGTCGCCTCGCCGAGTGCCGCGCGTATTGCGTCCATGTCCCGCGCCGAGTTGTTGGTACCCACGTGCCGGTAGATCCCACGGTTCTTGTCGACGCAATCGCCCGCGAACTCCATGGCGAGATCGACCAACTGCTCGCGCTCAACGGCGTCGTCCGGCGTGATGTCGCCAGTCGCGAAGAAGTGGTCGTAATCGTCGATGCAGTCGATCTTCGGTTCACTCGAACCGGTGCCGCGTGGATCCCACGCGACGATGTCGAAGTGGTCCAGTAGCGCCTGGCCGAAGTTCTGTTCGGCGAAGATGGCGAAGTCGGTGCCACCGAAACCGGGGCCACCGGGGTTGACGAGTAGACTTCCAATCCGCTCACGTGGCTTCGCTAGGTGGCGGGCGATGTTCAGGTCGAACTTGCCAATAGACAATTCGCTGTAATCCATCGGCACGGTGAAGGTTCCGATCTCGACGCGTCCCGTGTCGCCGAATGGCGTCCATCCGAACGGATCGTCGGTGGGGTCGAACGTCGCGTCGGAGTGCTGCGCGTCGGTTGCCGACACGCCCGCGCTCGTCGCACATCCGGCGATCAGCACCGCACAACAGATCATCGAAAGCACTCGCCGCATCAGGGGCAGAGCGTATGGCCGGGCGGGTCGCGTCACTCGGCGGCACCCGTATCCTCGACTCATGCGAATGAGCCCCCACTGGTTGCTGCCCGGCGACAACGACGCCTTGAAGGGCTCGAAGATCAAGGGCAGCGCGGTGCGTCGGGCGTGGCGATTCGCGAGACCGTACCGGGGCATCATCATCCTGTTCCTGGTGACCATCTTCATCAGTGCGTTGTTAGAGCTCGTTCCTCCGTTCGCCTTCAGGGCGATCCTCGACGACGCCATTCCGAAGAGCGACCGATCGCTGATCACGATTCTCGCCGCCGTCGTGGTCGCCTCGGCGATCGCAGACGCGCTGCTGGCGATCGTTCAGCGGTGGTGTTCTGCTCGCATCGGCGAAGGCTTGATCTACGACCTTCGCGTTGCGTTGTTCGGCAAGGTCCAACGCATGCCGATCGCCTTCTTCACACGCACACAGACCGGTGCATTGACGAGCAGGCTCAACAACGACGTTGTCGGCGCACAGAACGCGGTCACCAGCACGCTCGGCAGTGTCGTCAGCAACGTGGTCGTGTTGGCCACGACGCTCGCCGCAATGCTCGCGCTGGAATGGCGGCTCACGTTGCTGGCACTCATCGTGCTGCCGCTGTTCATCGTTCCTGCCAAACGTGTCGGCAAACGGTTCCAGGCCCTCGCCCGCCAGCACATGAACACCAACGCGGAGATGAACTCGCAGATGGCCGAGCGTTTCAACGTTGCCGGGGCTCAACTCGTGAAGCTGTTCGGTCGGTCCAACGACGAAACGGTGTTGTTCGCCAGCAGGGCGGCGAGGGTTCGCGACATCGGCATCAAGTCGGCGATGTATGGGCGGGTGTTCTTCGTCGCCCTCGGCCTCGTGGGGGCACTCGGCGCCGCGGCGATCTACGGCGTCGGCGCGCATCTGGTCGTCGACGGCCACATCACCAGGGGAACACTCGTCGCATTGGCGGCTCTGGTCACGCGGGTGTACCAACCGCTCACGGGTCTCACCAACGCCCGGGTCGATCTGATGACAGCGATGGTCAGTTTCGAGCGCGTGTTCGAGGTTCTCGACGCGCCGGAGGGGATCATCGACCGACCAGGTGCCATCGATCTGATCGACCCACAAGGACTGGTGGAGTTCCACGACGTCACGTTCCGGTATCCGACTGCGGCCGAGGTCACGGTGCCATCGCTCGAAGCCCCCAACGCCTTGCTCGGACACGACCCCGACCGCGACGTGCTCACCGGGTTGAACCTCACACTGCACCCGGGTGAGACGGTCGCTCTGGTGGGCGCGTCTGGCTCGGGCAAGACCACGTTGGCGGGCCTGATCCCACGGCTGTACGACGTGACGGCCGGGAGCCTCAGCGTCGACGGTCACGATGTCCGCGACCTGACGCAGGACAGCCTGCGTTCAGCGATCGGTGTGGTCACGCAGGATCCCCATCTCTTCCACGAGTCGATCGGCGAGAACCTCCGCTACGCGAAGCCGGACGCGACAGTCGCCGAGCTCGACGCGGCCTGCCGCGGGGCGCGGATCTACGAGACCGTTGCTGCGCTGCCAGATGGGTACGACACCATGGTCGGCGAGCGCGGATACCGCCTCAGTGGCGGCGAGAAGCAACGGTTGGCCATTGCCCGGCTCCTCTTGAAGAACCCGGTCGTGATCATCCTCGACGAGGCCACCAGCCATCTCGACAACGAGAACGAGGCTCACGTGCAGGCCGCGTTCGACGAGGCGTTGCGCGGCCGCACGGCTCTCGTCATCGCTCACCGCCTCTCCACAATTCGCGATGCCGACCGCATCGTGGTGCTCGACGACGGGCGGATAGTGGAAGAGGGCACCCACGACCACCTCATGGCGATCGACGGTCTCTACGCGGCCCAGGTTCGAGCAGGAGAGAACTCGCTTCTGCCCGGTTGACCTGGGGTTTCGGCCAGATCTCAGGCCCATCCGCGAACCCTGTAACACCCCTTCGTCATGATGGTGACCATGGAGATCGCACTCGTCATCTGTCTCGTGGCCGCCGTGGCCGCATTGACATGGCTCGTCGCCCGTCGCAACGCGATGGTCGTCGAACCGGCCGCCGCGCCCGCCATCTCTGCCGAGGTCATCAGCGAGGCGGCCAAGTTGGCGGTCGAGCAGGCCATCACCATGAGCCGCGAACAGCTCGGCGCCCACACCCAGGCCAGCGACGCCTCGCTTGCCGGCCGCCAGCAGCTCATCGATCAACGCCTCGGCGAGGTCCAGACCGGTGTGCGAACCGACATCGACCGGTTGTCGCAACTCGTCCAACAGCTCGGCCAGGCCACGTCCGAGCGGTTCGGCCAGGTTGATCGGTCATTGCAGGTGCACTCCGAGATCACCCAGATGCTGTCGACCACCACCAACAGCCTGCGCGAGGCGTTGGCCAGCTCCAACGCTCGCGGCCAGTGGGGCGAGCGCATGGCGGAAGACGTGCTGCGCCTC